>JBOHSV010000115.1:0-1882 GCA_050921735.1 Gemmatimonadales bacterium
CGAGAATCCCGGGAGCGCGGCGATCTCGCCCGGCGTGGCGGTGCGGACGCCCGCCAGCGATCCGAAGCGCTCCAGCAGCGCCCGCCGGCGCGTCGGCCCGATGCCCCGGACGCGGAGCAGCTCCGAGGTGATGGTGCGCTGGGCGCGCCGCTTGCGACTATAGCTCACCGCGAAGCGGTGCGCCTCGTCCCGCGCCCGTTGCAGCAGCTTGAGCGACGGGCTCCGGCGCGACAGGCGCAGGGGCTCGGGCGCTCCCGGCAGGAATATCTCCTCGTCCCGTTTCGCCAGGCTCACGATCGGGAGGTCCGTCATGCCCAGGGCGCCCGCCGCGTCGCGCGCCGCGCCGAGCTGGCCCTTGCCTCCGTCGATCACGATCAGATCCGGCAGCGCCTTCCCTTCGTCGCGTCGGCGCGACAAGAACCGCGTCACCACCTCGTGGATGGCGGCATAGTCGTCCTGCTGGCCCTCGCCGCGAATCCGGAAGCGGCGATACTCCCCCTTCTTGGGCCGGCCGGCCTCGAACCACACCAGCGAGCCGACCGTGTCCCGCCCCTGATTGGTCGACACGTCCACGCACACCAGCGACCGCGGGACGGCGGCGAGTCCCAGGTCGCGCCCCAGGGCGAAGACCGGATCGGCCGCGCGTTCTTCGATGTCGAACGCCTCGATCATCAGGCTGTCGAGGAGGTGGCGCGCGTTCTGGTCCGCCAGTTGCACCAGGCGGGCGTTGGTGCCACGCTGAGGGACGTGCCAGGTCGCCTCCGGGGCCAGCTCCGCCAGCGCGTCCAGATCGTCCGGCGCGAACGGCAGCAGCGCCCGGCGGGCCCGCTGGTCGAGCAGGAGGTAGTATCGCACCAGGAACGCGCTGAGCACCGCCTCCTGGCGCTCGTGCTCCACCTGCTCGAAGAATCGGTGCTCCCGGGCCACGACCCGCCCCCCGCGCACCCGCAGCACCACCCCGCACGCGTCATCCCCGTCGCGCACGAACCCGATGGCGTCCACATCGCCCCCGCCCACGGTCTCGATCGGCTGCGGCTGCTCCACCTGGTCCAGCCATCGCAGGGCGTCGCGCAGCTGCGCCGCGCGCTCGAAGTCCAGGGCGGCGCTCGCGTCGAGCATCCGCTGGCGCAGCCGCGTCCGCACGTCCGCCGTCTTGCCCTCGAGGAACACCAGGACGTCGTCCATCATGTGCCGGTACGCGTCCTGCGACTGGAGTCCCACGCACGGCGCGCGGCACCGCTCGATGTGATAGTCGAGGCAGGGCCGATCCGGCGCGTCGCCCGGCAGATCCCAGTGGCAGGAGCGCACCGTGAAGATCCGGCGGATGATCTTCAATGTCTGGCGCAGGGTGCTGACGTCGGTGTACGGACCGAAGTACCGCGCGCCCGGGATGCTCACCCGCCGCACCACGAGCACCCGCGGGAACGGCTCCCCCAGCGTCACCGCGATCTGCGGGTAGCTCTTGTCGTCGCGCAGCTTGATGTTGAAGCGCGGCTGATGCTCTTTGATGAGGTTGTTCTCGAGCAGCAGCGCCTGCGCCTCGCTGCCGACGATGATCGTCTCGAGGTCCCCGATCTGACGCTGCAGGGCGACGCGCTCGGGGGTGTCGGCGAAGTCCGGCCCGAAGTACTGTGGCACGCGGGTCCGCAGGCTCTTGGCCTTGCCCACGTAGAGCACCTCCCCCGACTGGCTTTTCCACAGATAGACGCCGGGCCGGTCGGGGAGGGTCTCTAGTTTGCGGGCGAGCGCCGGAGGAGTTGCCATAGCCGCAGAGCGTCGGGGTGGCGGAGCCCGAAGGTCACCGCGCAATACACTCCGCCAAAGATAGCGCAGGCCACCCCCGCCGCGGGAACGGGGCTCAGCCCGCCGGTCAGCTGCACCG
>JBOHSV010000116.1:0-3523 GCA_050921735.1 Gemmatimonadales bacterium
CGCGGCGCGCGCCGTGCGGCCGCTCACCCCGCCCACCGGATCTCCTTGCCGGCCGCCGCGGTGACGACCTGCGCGATGTCCCGCCCGGACACCACGATCCCCTGGCGCTCCAGCTCCAGGCGCAGGAGGCGGTCGAGCTCGGCACGGCGGTCGGCGAGGGAGGCGGGACGGGCGGAGACGGGCGCAGGCGGGCCGGGTCGGCCGCGGTCACCCCGCCCCTCACCACCCGCCCCCGCCCGTCGCCCCCCACCCAGCAATCCGTCGATCTCATCCAGGATCCGATCCAGCATCGGCCCGATCTCGATCACGACGTCCCCGGGGGGATCGGGCGCCTCGTGCGTGAGCCCGCGCCGAATCATGGCGTCTACCTTGCGCCGCTCCCGGATCAGCCGCTCCAGCTCGGGCGACACGCTGGCCTGGGTCTGCGCATGGGCGCATGCCTCGTCGAGCGCGTCGATGGCCTTGTCGGGCCGGGCGCGGTCGGGGACGAAGCGGTCCGTCAGCACGATCGCGGCCTTCAGGGCATCGTCGGAGATTGCGACGGCGTGGTGCCGCTCCAGCCGCGGCCGGCGCGCCACCAGCACCTCCCACGTCTGCACCGCGTCGAGCTCGTCGACCACGACGGGCTGGAACCGGCGCTCGAGCGCCGGGTCCCCGCGGATCCAGCGGTCGTATTCGGCGCTCGTCGTGGCGCCGATCAGGCGGATGTCGCCGCGCACCAGCGCCGGCTTGAGCATGTTGGCGGCGTCCATCGCCGCGCCCAGGGCGGTGCCCTGCCCGATGAGGTTGTGCAGCTCGTCGACGAACAGGATCAGATCCGGATCGTGGGACAGCTCGCGGATCAGGCGGCGCAGGCGCTCCTCGTACTGGCCGCGGAACGCGGTGCCGGCGAGCAGGGCCACGTGGTCGAGGGCGACGACGCGGGCGTCTTTGAGCGCCGGCGGCACCGCGCCGGCCGTGATGCGTTGGGCGAGCCCTTCCACGATGGCGGTCTTGCCGACGCCGGCCTGCCCGGTGAGGGCCGGGTTGTTCTTCGACTGGCGCAGCAGGATGTCGGTGACGCGGGCGATCTCGGCGTCGCGGCAGCGCACCGGCTCGAGGTCGCCCCGGCGCGCCTGGGCCGTGAGCTCGACGCCGACCTTGTCCAGCACCTGTCCCGCGTCGAACAGGCCGTCGAACGGATCGCCCATCGGTCATCCGCCCCGGAGGAAGTGCGAGTACCACGCGATGATCGCGTCCCCGAACACGAACGTCAGGGCCGCGCCCATCGCGAGGAATACCCCGAAGGGCACGTGACGCTTCTTGCGCAGCGTGAACGGGACAAAGACCACGAGGCCGAGCAAGGCGCCGCTGAAAATGGTGAGCAGCACGCCCTTCCAGCCCACGAAGGCCCCGACCATCGCCATCATCTTGATGTCCCCGCCGCCCATCGCCTCTTCGCGGAACAGCCACGCGCCGGCCACGCCGACGCCCCACAGCAAGGCGAAGCCCGCGGCGGCGCCAAGCACGGCCTGAACGAACCCCTGGAGGCCCCCGGCCAGCGAGAGGAGCAGACCGATGGCCAGCCCGCCCCAGGTGAACTCATTCGGGATCAGGTAATGGCGGGCGTCCGTGACGGCGATGCCGAGCAGGATGGTCCCGAACAGCGCGCCGGCCAGCGCGTGCCAGGTGGGCCCGTAGGCCGCGAGCGCCGCGGCCCACAGGAGTCCCACGGCCCCCTCGATGAGGGGATACTGGATGGAGATGGGGGCCCGGCACCAGCGGCACCGGCCGCGCAGCAGCAGCCACGAAAGCACCGGGATATTGTCGCGCCACGCGATCCGCTGGCGGCAGCGGGGGCAGGTCGAGGGCGGCCGGAGCAGGGACTGGTCGTGGGGCAGGCGGAGGATGCAGACGTTGAGGAAGCTCCCCACGGCGAGCCCCGCCAGGACCGCGCCCGCCATGAGGAGCGGGTCAGTCAGCACGCAGCACCCCGTACAGGAGAATGCCGGCCGCCACGCCGACGTTCAGCGACTCGGCCCCCGGGGCGAGCGGAATGGCGACGCGCCGGGCCGCGATGGCATTGAGGGCGGGCCGGATGCCGGCCCCTTCGTTGCCCACGATGACCGCCACCGGTCCCGCCCGGTCGCGCTCGTTCAGCGCGCGCTCGAGGGGGGTACCGTCGGCCGCCGTGGCCCAGAGCGTGACGTCCTGCTTCCGCGCCCACGCGATGAACGCATTGTCGTCCATGGACACGACCGGGTGGCGGAACGCCGAGCCCATCGCGGCGCGCAGGGTCTTGGGACCGTTGATGTCGGCGGTCCCGCGGAGCACGATCGTGCCCCCGGCGCCCAGGGCGTGGGCCGTGCGGATCAGCGTGCCGACGTTGCCGGGGTCCTGCACGCCGTCAATCACCAGGAGGCCCCGGGCCCGGTCGAGCGCGAGGTCGGCGGCCGTCCACTTGCGGGGCTCGACCACCGCGATGATGCCCTGCGGCGTGTCGGTGTCGGCCAGCTGGGTGAAGGTGCGCTCCGCCACCGCCTCGACGGGAATCCCGCGCCGTTCCAACTCGGCCCGGAGCTCGACCCCCCGCGCCGTGCGCGCGAACGCGGGCGAGACGACCGCGCCCCGGACCCGGAGGCCCGCGGCCAGCGCTTCCTCCACCAGGCGGATCCCTTCCACGGGCGCCAGGCCGCGCCGGCCGCGCGCCTTGCGCCGTTGAAGATCCCGCAGCGTCGAGAGCAGATTACTGGCTATGGCACCCCTCGCAACGAATCGGCCGCCCTTAACTTCGCCGGGGCGGCGCCGTTCGCCAAGCGCATGAGAATCGCCCTCACCATCGCCGGCTCGGACTCGGGCGGCGGAGCGGGGATTCAGGCGGACCTGAAGACCTTCCACCAGTTCGGTGTCTTCGGCACCAGCGTGATCTGCGCCGTCACCGCCCAGAACACGCGCGGGGTGCGGGCCTGGCAGGCGGTGGCGGCCACGCTCGTGAGCCAGCAACTCGACGCCCTCGCCGAGGATCTCCCCCCGCACGCGGCCAAGAGCGGCATGCTCGCCACCGGCGAGCTGGTCGAGGCCGTGGCGTGGGCCCTCGAGCGCCGCGGGTTCCCCAACTACGTGCTCGATCCCGTGATGGTCGCGACGTCGGGCGACCGCCTGCTGGAGCGTGAGGCGGAGCGGCTCGTGGCGCGCCGGCTGGTCCCGCGGGCCACGCTGGTCACGCCGAATCTCGACGAGGCGCGGATCCTCGTGGAGGACGAGATCGCCGATCCCGACGCCATGGAGCGCGCCGGGCGGGCGCTCGTGAAGCTCGGCGCGCGGGCGGCGCTCGTGAAGGGCGGTCACCTCGCGGGCGGCGAGATCGTGGACGTCCTGGTTGCCAACGGCACGGTCCGGCGGTTCCGCCATCCGCGGCTCGACACGACCTCGACGCACGGCACGGGCTGCACGCTGTCGGCGGCCGCCGCGGCGGGGCTCGCGCTGGACCGGCCGCTGCCGCGCGCCGTGGAGCACGCGCTGGACTTCGTGCACCGCGCCATCG
>JBOHSV010000117.1:0-2602 GCA_050921735.1 Gemmatimonadales bacterium
CCAACCTGTACCGGCGCATGCGGCGGCTCGGCATCGAGCCCCCGCGCCCCGCGGCGGAATGAGCCCGGCCCGCGGTCCCGCCGCGGTGCTCCTCCTGTGTCTCTTCGGCACGGCGCCGGTCCTCGCCCAGGACACGGTCATCGTCATCTTCCCCGATAGCGCGCGCGTGCCGCTCGAGGAGCGCGAGCTGCCGCGAATCATCGCGGAAGAGGTGATCCGGCTGCACAATGCGGCCTCCACCACACGCCTGGTGGGGCGGAGCCGCCTGCCCGCGGGCAACGAATGGCGCGGGAACGTCGCGGTGCGCACCGGGCCGGTGGCGGTGGCCGGCCGCATCCAGGGGTCGCTCCTGGTCGTGAACGGCGACGTCGGCCTCGAGGCCGGCGCCGAGATCACCGGCGACCTCATCGTGGTCGGCGGCACCGTGGCGGGGCTGTCGGGCGCCCGCGTCGGGGGAGCGGTGCGGGAGTACCGCGAGCCCCTGCCCTACCGCCTCGAGGGGGATGCGCTGGTGTACGCCCCCAACCTGCGGCGCCGTTTCCGCCACCTGGGCGCGCGCCGCTCCTGGGGCGATGCGGATTCGCGGTCCACGATCACCATCGCGACCGGCGGCACGTTCAACCGCGTCGAGGGGCTGCCCCTCCTCTTCGGCCCCTCGTTCGACTGGCGGGTCGGCGGCGACGTCCGGCTCCGGCTCGACGCGCTGGGCGTGTTCCGGTCGGCGGGCGACCTGAGCGACGCGCGCAGCGACCTGGGGTACCTGTTGCACACGGAGGTGCGCGCCGGCGAGGACCGGGTGGCCGGCCTGGGCCTCCGCGCATTCGACGTCGTCGCCCCCGTGGAGGAGTGGGGCCTGCGCAGCGCGGAGGTGGGGTGGGCGGCGTTCCTATTTCACCGCGATTACCGCGACTATTTCCTGAGCAAGGGTGTGGCCGGGCGGGCGTTCGTCCAGCTCGAGCGTCCCCTCACCCTCGCGGTCGAGGTCCGGCGCGAGTGGCAGACGTCGGTGTCGGCGCGCGACCCCTGGACGGTGTTCCGCTCGAGCCAGGCCTGGCGTCCCAACGCCCCGGTAGACGACGGCCACTACCTCACGTTCGCGGGCTCGGTGACGCTCGACACGCGCAACGACCGCGACGACCCCACGGCGGGGTGGTATCTGCGCGCCTCCGTGGAAGACTCGCGTTCCAAGGACGTGACGCCCCAGACCGGCGTGCCGGCGTCGGTGCGGGGACCGATCCCCACCGACGGCTCCTACGCCTTTCGGCGCGCGTTCCTCGACTTCCGGCGCTACACGCGGGTGAGTCCGTCCGGGCGGGTCAACGTCCGGCTGGTCGCCGGCGGGTGGTTGGGCGGCGACCCGCTCCCGCTCCAGCGGCGGCTCAGCCTGGGCGGCCCGGATCCCCTGCCGGGGTACCCGTTCCGTCACAGCGCCTGCCGCCGGGACATCGTGGATCCCGCGTTCGCCGGCTCCCTGGTGGCGGCGTGCGACCGCGTCCTGCTGTTCCAGGGCGAGTACCGCGGCCACATCAAGCTGAACTGGTCCTACGACGCGCCGGACGGCGCGGACGACGGCGACGCGGTCATTCGGCTCGAGAACCCGGACCTCGTGGTGTTCGCCGACGCGGGTCAGGCGTGGGTGGTGGGGAACGGGCCGGGCCGCCTGCCGAGCGACCGGCTGCCGACCCTGGGGAGCTGGCTCGCGGACGTCGGCCTCGGCGTCGACTGGCGCGGGTTCGGGTTCTACGTCGCGAAGGCCGTGACCGTCGGCCACCCCCTCAGGTTCACGGTGCGCCTGCACCACCGCTTCTGAGTGCGGGGCGCCCTGGCACTCCTCGCGCTCGCCGCGGGCGTGGCGGCCCCAGCCTTCGCGCAGGACCCCGCGCTCTCGCTGACCCTCCAGGGGCGCGTCCCGTGGATCTACACCCGCGCGCTGCTCGCCGACGGCAAGTATCTCGGCCTCATGCGATCGGGTCTGCCGTTACGGCTGCATTACCGGCTGGAGCTGTGGCGGGTCCGGTCCAACTGGTTCGACCAGTTCATCCGGGACGTGGAGTGGGACGTGGTGGCGCGGCACGACCCGCTCACCGACGATTTCATGCTGATCCGGCACGACGGGAGCATCACCCGCTTAACCACCGATGAGGACCTCGTCCAGGCGCTGGAGATCCCCTACCGCGTGCCCCTCGCGCCGCCGGCCGTCGCCGGCTCGGCGGCGGGGCGGTTCTACTTCGCCGCGCGCCTCGACGTCTCCACGCTGAACGACACCGACCTGGCGGAGCTCGAGCGCTGGCTCAAGGGCGAGGTGGGACCGGCGGTGTCGGGGGATCGGAACGTGGGGGGCGCGCTGGCGCGCGGGCTACAACGGATCCTGGTGCGGATCGCGGGCCTCCCGCGCCTCACGCTGGAGGCGAAGAGCCCTAGCTTCCGAACTGCCGGTCGATAGCGCTGCGGATCGCGTCGAGGGTCCGCCCCTCCGCGGCCAGCCGGGCGGCGAGTATCGCCTCGCCCATGCAGATGTCGCAGTAGGCGCCGTGATCCGACTCGAAGCAGGTGAGCAGGGACCGGTGGCCGGAGTGCTTGGAGCAGTCGCAGTGGCAGTAGG
>JBOHSV010000118.1:0-2173 GCA_050921735.1 Gemmatimonadales bacterium
GGCCGGTGACGCGGCGGCCCACGGCCGCGGCGATCGGCGGCTCCACGCTCCGCACCAGGAACGGGCCGGCCACGCGGACGGCTTCGAGCGGCTGGCCCACGATGCGCGAGTGGAGCGCCTCGAGATAGAGCACGATATCGGGGAGTTCCGGCATGCGTTTCCCAGGACCTCACGGAGCCTCCGGATGCCCGATCGCGGCGAGGTACGTCCGGTCCCACGCCGCCGGCACGCTCTCGCGCGGGGAGTACGGGCCGGGCGCGTACACCCGGGACGAGATCCCCGCGTGCGACCGCTCGCACACGTGCCAGTCCTGGCGATTGGTCACGTCCCAGAACGCGATCGCGTCCTCGGGCCCGAAGTCGGCGCGCCCGGCGGCGTCCGGATGGAACAGCCACTCGCAGCGCACGTGCGTCAGCCCGGGCTCGCGGGGCGAAACCCGGTAGGCCACGACGTAGTCTGGATGCAGGCTCAGCATGAGGCTGGGGAAAACCGTGTAGTAGTAGGCGCGCCGCCGATCTTCGGGAAGGAGACCCGGGAACGGCGCGGCACAGGCCCGGCCGCTCATCGTCACGCTTGCATGGGGCTCCGTGATGACCATGTACCCGCCCAGGAACGGTCCTTCCACCAGGTCGTTGGCGCCGCTCGTGTACGGCAGCACGCCCGACAGCTCGGGGTGGATCACCGGACAGTGCAGGCACTCCGAATAGTTCTGGAACACGAGCTTCCAGTTGGCGTGCACGTCGTAGTCCAGCCGGTGCCCGCGCCGCAGTCCGGCGAGCGAGAAGCGCGCGACGCGGTCGGCCAGGGGGGCCAGCACCGGCTCCAGCGGCTCGGGCCCGGGCGCGAGGCTGACGAACAGGAAGCCGTGCCACTCGCCGATCGCCGCCTCGTGCAAGGGGTAGTCACGCTTGTCGAACCCCTCGACCTCGTTCATGTGCGGCGCGCCGATGAGCTGGCCGTCGAGCCGGTAGGTCCACGCGTGGTACGGGCACTGGATGGTCTCCGAGAGCCGGCCCTCGGGGGCCTCGCACAGCCGGGTCCCGCGATGCCGGCACACGTTGTAGTGCGCGCGCAGCAGGCCGGCGCGGTCGCGCAGGACGATCAGGCTCTCGCCCGCGATCTCGGCCAGGAGGTAGTCGCCGGGGCGCGCGACGTCCTCCCCACGCCCCACGCAGTGCCAGTGCCGGGTTCCGATCCGCTCGCGCTCTTCCGCGAAGATGTCGGGCGCCGTGTAGTAGCGCCTGGGGAGCGTGCGCGCGCCCTGGCGGTAGGACTCCGTGGTCTTCAGGAAAGACGGCATCGCGTGTCCCTTCGCGTGCTCCCAGGCTGAAGCCTGGGCTCGGCGATACACGGCCCTTGAGGGCCACGCCGTGCCGAGCCCACCCTTCAGGGTGGGAAATCATACCGGCGGCGCGCTCGTGAATCTCCTAGCGCCGATCCCGCACGACCGCCCGCGCCGCCAGCAGCCCCGCCCCCCCGGCGATCCCTCCGCCGGGGTGCGCGCCCGCTCCACAGAGATACAGCCCCCGAACCGGGGTGCGGTAGTGGGCCCAGCCCGGCACCGGCCGCATGAACAGAATCTGATCCAGCGTCAGCTCGCCGTGATCCAGGTTTCCCTCCGCCGCTCCGTACCGGGCCTCGAGGTCGCGTGGCGTGAGAACCTCCCGCGCCAGGACGGTGGCCCCGAACCCCGGCACGTGCTCGGCGAGCAGCCCCACCGCCACATCGCCCAGGGCGTCGCGGCGCGCGGCGTCCCACTCGCCGTCCTGCAACTCGTAGGGTGCGTATTGAACGTGCACGCCCACCCGGTGGCGGCCGGCGGCGTCCACACCAGCGGCGCGGGCCTCGAGCCAGGGCCGCTCCGACACCCGCCCGTACTTCGCGGCGTCGGCGGCCCGCTCGACGTCGTCCAGGCTGGGAGCCACGCACAGCGTGGTGAACGGCGGTGGCTCGGCGAGGCTCAAGATCAGGCGGGCCGCGGCGCCGCGGAACTTGATGTGCGTGACGGCCCGCGCGAATTCCGGGTCCAGCAGATCGGGATCCAGCAGCTCCAGGAAGGTGCGGCGCGGATCGGCCGAGGAGCACACGAGGGGCGCCGGCACCGCGTCGCCGGACGCGAGCACGACGCCCGTCACCGCGCCGTCCTGCACCGTCACCCGCGCCACCGCCGCGC
>JBOHSV010000119.1:0-2697 GCA_050921735.1 Gemmatimonadales bacterium
CATTCGTCCTGCCCTATCCCGCCGTCCAGGCGGGACTCGCCGCGTTCGCGCTGGGATCGGCCGCCGCGCTGGCAACGGGGATCGCGGCGCGCGAGGCGCGGCGCCGGCGGCTCGAGATCGAGGAGGAGCGCGAGCTGCGCTGGTGGCGCGGCCGGCGGGGACGGCTCCTCTTCTGGCTCGGGGGGCTGGGCCTGCGACGGTCCGCCGTACCGCCCGGCGTCGACCGGCCCACCGAGATGGCGCTCGGGCTCGCGGCCGTGGATCTGTTCCACGCGCTCCCAGCAGACACGCGCCGGGCGCTGGGCGACGTGCCCGCGGTGATCCGGGGACTCGAAGAGGATGCGCGCCGTCTGGGGCGCGCGGCACGAGACTCGGGACCCGCGCGTGAGACGGCTCAGCGCCGTCGCGCCGAAGCCCTCGCCGCGCTCGAAGCCATCCGCCTGGACCTCCTGCGGCTCCAGGACGGCATGGGAAGCGTGGATAGCCTCACGCAGGATCTGGACGCGGCTCGGGAGATTGGCGAGGACGTGGATCGGCTGCTGGAGGGGTTGCGCGAGGTACCGTAGCCCGTTTGCGCCGCCCGTCCCACACGCGGAACAGCAACAGGCCCACGAGCGCGAGCCCGTGCCACACGGGCTTCGGCTGGTCGCCCTTGACGAGCCACAGGTAATGGAGGACGCCGAGCGCCGCCGCGACGTAGATGAGCCGGTGCAGGGCGTTCCAGCGCTTCCCCCCCAGGCGCCGGATCCAGCTCCTGGTCGAGGTGACGGCGAGCGGGATGAGCAAGACGAGCGCCGTGAACCCGACGGTGATGTAGGGCCGCTTGGCGATGTCCTCGCCCACCGTGCTGAGGGCGAGCGCGGGATCGAATATCGCCTCGCGGTCGAGCAGCACGTAGGTGAGGAAGTGGAGGCAGCCGTAGCCGAAGGCGAGCAGGCCGACGGTGCGGCGGAACCGGATGAGGTCGTTCCACCCCGTGAGCCGGCGCAGGGGCGTGACCGCGAGCGCGCCGAGCAGCAGCCAGATGGTCCAGTCGCCGGTGGTGTGGGTGATGGTCTCGATCGGGTTCGTGCCCAGCCGGCCGTTCACCGCGTCCGCCACCAACAGCGCGGCGGGGACGAGGCCCAGTGCGATGATGACGGGATGGAGAATCCTCACCGCGTTCCGTTTGGCCGTGCTCTGAAGAGCCGGCTCGGCCCGGGGGGCGTCCTGAAGGACGCCTGGATTTCTCTTCAATAGTATTTCCGCAAATCCATCCCCGCGTACAGCGACGCCACCTGGTCGGCGTAGCCGTTGAACATCAGCGTCGGCCGTCGCCGCAGCTCGCCGATCCGCCGCTCGCGTTTCTGACTCCAGCGGGGGTGATCCACTTCGGGATTCACGCTCGAGTAGAAGCCGTATTCGTTCGGCGCCGCGATGTTCCAAGTCGTGGGCGGCTGCACGCGGGTGAGCCGGATGCGCACGATCGACTTGATGCTCTTGAAGCCGTACTTCCAGGGCACCACCAGTCGGAGCGGAGCGCCGTTCTGGTTTAACAGCGGCTTGCCGTACAGGCCGGTGGCGAGGATGGTGAGGGGGTGGAGCGCCTCGTCGAGCCGCAGCCCCTCGACGTAGGGCCACGGGAGCACGCCGCCGCGCTGGCCCCGCATCTCCTCCGGGCGGTACACGGTGGTGAACGCGACGTACTTCGCGTGCGAGGTCGGCTGCACCTCGTCGAGCAGGGGCTTCAACGGGAAGCCGAGCCACGGGATCACCATGGACCACGCTTCGACGCAGCGCAGGCGATAGACCCGTTCCTCGGCCGGGTAGCGCCGGATGATCTCGTCCACGTCGAAGGTTCTCGGCTTGTGCACCTCGCCGTCCACAACGACCGTCCAGGGACGGGTGGTCAGCGTGTGGGCGTATTTCGACGGGTCGTCCTTGCCGGTGCCGAACTCGTAGTAGTTGTTGTAGGTCGTGATGTCCGCGAACGGCGTGAGCTTGTCCTCCCACGTCTCGTTCTCCCTGCGGGAGAGGGGGGACCAAGGACCGGGTCCGCTGATCAGGGCGGCCCCGGCGAAGGCTCCCAGCGCGCCCATGAACCGGCGTCGGCTCCAGAACCGGGACTCGTCCGTGATCTCGGACGTGGGGATATCGGGCGGTCGAATGAGGTGCACGGGTTTTTCCGGGTCCAAGTGTCTCCTGAACCTACATTGGGGCTTCGGGGTTCCGATTGGAAGGGACCCGCGGTCCCGGGCAGGGGTATTGGGAGCGCCGATGCCGCTCCCCCCGGACATCCTGCCGGACCTGCGAAGTCAGACGGGTGCGTTCCAGCGGGTGCTGGGGCGGCGCTACGTGCTGGAGCGCACCCTGGGCCGCGGGGGCATGGGCATCGTGTTCCTGGCCTGGGAGCCGGCCCTCGAGCGGCCGGTCGCGCTCAAGCTCCTCCCTCCCGAGCGCGCCGTCGACCCCGTCGCGCGGGCCCGCTTTCTGCGGGAAGCGCGGACCGCCGCCCGCCTGTCGCATCCCAACATCGTGCCGATCTTCGCCGTGGACGAGATCGGGGAGTACGTGTTCTTCTCCATGCCCTTCATCGCGGGGGAGACGCTGGGCGACCGGGTGCGCTTCGGGAGCGCGCTCGAGCCGCGCGAGGCGGCGCGCCTGCTGCACGAGGTCGCGGCCGCGCTGGGGTACGCGCACGCGCGCGGCGTGGTGCAT
>JBOHSV010000120.1:0-11258 GCA_050921735.1 Gemmatimonadales bacterium
ACGATGCCCATGGCCTCCTCGCGCGGCGGCTGCGCCACGGCTTCCTCCAGCGCCCCGGCGATGTTCGTCCCCCCTTCGGCCGCGAGACCCCGCACCCAGTCGGCGGCCCGGTCGTGCGCGTCACCCGACAGGCCGGTCCAGCCTGCCGCGAACCGGCGCACCCCGCTCGAGAACGCGATCAGTCGCAGGCGGTCACTCGCGCGCAGCGTGCCGAGCAGCTGCAGCAGGGCGCGGCGCGCCTGGGCGATCTTCTCGCCCGACATGGACCCCGACACGTCCACCACGGCGACCACGTCGCGTGGCAGGGCCTCGCGCTCGGCGACCCGGCCGGGCGCGAGCAGCAGCATGAAGAACCCGTCCTCGCCCACGGGGCGGTGCGGAATCAGCGACAGGCCGACGAGCCCGTGCGCCAGCGGCAGGAAGACTTCGACGTCGCCGCGCCAGCTTCCCTCGGAGAGCCGGATGTCGAGGTCGCGGCCGTCGCGCCGCGTAGCGATCACGTGGGTGGGTGAGTAGGGCTCGCCCAGCCGGTCCGCGTCGACCACGCTCATCCGGAAGGTGCGCGGGATGGTGTCCCGGCCGCCCACGTAGCGCAGCCGCACCGCGTCGCCCACGCGGTCCAAGATCTGAGTGTAGCGCAACGTGATCTTGCGGGTCTCGCCGGGCATGATGGGAAAGACCCGGGAACGGATCAGTCCGTGGTCGACCAGCTCGATGAGCGCCGGGTCTTTGCGGCGGCGCACGATGCTCTCGTAGATCGCGCGCGCCTGCTGCGCGTCCATCATCTCGCCTTTCAGCTCGTGCTCGCCCTGCCACAGCGAGAACTGGCTGAACACCGCCTCGCCCGGCAGCGGGTAGTGGTACACGCCTTCATTCACGACGGCGCCGGAGTTCCGGAACCACTCCTCCACCGTCACCCGGGCCACGCGGCCCGTGACGGCGACCTCGACGGAAGAGCGGATCTTGTGGATCCCGCTGCGGGGGGTCGGAATCCGGTCGGGCTCGATCCATCCCTGGGCCGCCAGAGGGGCGGCGAAGGCCAGAAGGCCGAGCGCGAGCCCGGTCACACGGCAGCTGCTGGACATCGGGTGCGATCCTGTGAGAGACGAGGGGAGAGACGAGTACAACCGGCGGGCTTGCACAGGGATGGGCATCTCGGCGATGCCGCATGGCCGTAAGTCCTTCAGCGGCAGCGCCATCCGTCTATCGGGCTATCCGCCTATCCGGCCGCGCACTGATTCGGCCCGAACTCCACCGTGTCGGCCTCTGCATCCGTCAGGTCCACGAGCCCCAGATTCGCGAGCTTGATGGTGCGATAGGCGTCGGGGAACGGCCGCTGGTGCTCGCCGATCCACCGCAGGAAGGTGGGCTCGTCCGGGATCCGGACCGGCTCGTTCGTAGCGGTGATGACGTCGAAGCGAGCGCCTACGGCGCGATCGGCGCGCCGCTCGGTCTCGGCGGCGTAATGGGCCGGCAGGACGAGCAGGTCACCGGGCCACCCGTGCCGGGCCCGCCCCAGGCTCTGCCACAGCGATCTGGCCCACGCGTCGGTCTGCCCGCCCAGGTCCGGGCGGCCGATCGAGGCGACGAAGATGAAATCGCCGGTCAACGCGAGGTCGTCGCCCGCGTGCAGCGCGACGCTGCCCAGCGTGTGGCCGGGGACGTGCTCGGCGCGCAGCGTGGCGCGACCGAAGACGAGGTGATCGCCGCCGGCGAGCGGGTGGAACGCCAGCCGGCCGGGCGCCGCGTCGTAGGGCGAGCGGGCGTCGTCCGGGTGCAGGAAGTACGGCACGCCCCACCGGCGGGCCGCGAGGCGGGCACCGCTGAGATAATCCGCGTGCATGTGCGTGTCGACGACCGCCACGGGCGTGGCGCCGAGCTCGGACAGCACCGCGTCGTAGCGCCCGACGTGCCGTCCGGGATCGACCACGACCGCGTCGCCGTCGCTCACGAGCATATAGCTGAGACAGCCCTTGCCCACGCGGTCGAGCTGGATCACGTGCTCGATGGCCCGCGTCGGCGACAGGCGGCGCGCCACGTACACGGTTTCCCACCGCGCCATGCCGCCCGCTACGGAATACGCCTCGTACCCGCGCTCGCGGAGGAACGCCGTCGTCTGCTGACTGGAGTTGCCATGCCCGCAGATCACGGCGATGGGCCGGGCGGGGTCGAGGCCGAGGGGCTCGAGCGACGGGAGCGCGAAGAGCTGCGAATTGGGCAGCGCCTGGAACCGGAGGGCCGCGCCGAAGGTGACACGGCTCCGGGCCACTGTCGCGGGGGCGCGAACGTCGAGCAGCTGCACGGGCTCGCCCCGGTCGAGGCGGTGGGCGAGGTCTTCGGGGTCGAGGGTGGGCACGCTCGCCATGGGGGTGAAGTATTGCGTGACGGGGGATGACCGTAAAGCCGCACGGCCGTATGGCCGGCTCGAGTCCGGCGACACGGCCGTGCGGTGGTACGGAGACGCGTTTTACCGCAATGGCATCGTGAGGCCGAAGAGCACGCCGAGCGTATTCTGCGGCTCGATGCCGAGATCCTCGTTCCTGCCCATCATGAGATAGTTGAACTCGACTCGCCCACCCCAGCTGCCTGAGAGCGGGAACCGGTAGCCCCAGGCCACGGTTGCGCCAGCCATGGTGGCGGCGTCCTGTCCGGTCACCTTGATGTAGTTCAGGTTGGCCCCGGCGGCGGCATACCAACCCCCAACGACAGCGTAGTTGAGGCGTGCGCCCAGGTTGCCACTGAAGCGGGTCTCCCCGAGCGCTGCCTCCTGTACGCGGTGCAGGTCGAGGCCGGGTTCGACTGCGATCTTCCGACCAATGGGGAGAATGACGAACAGAGTTGGCGGTTGCGTAACGGGGAAACCTCCCGACGTGAGTGAGCCACCAATGCCCGGCAGGGCCAGGCCCGAGAGGTCACCGCCATCACCCACAAAGTGGGTGGTGATGTATCCACCGGCCACGCCGAGCACTGGCTGCCACGCACGGGCCGGCGCGCCTCGCCGCGCAGGAGCGGGTGGCACCCGGCGGCCGACGGGGCTGGAGACCCCGACGAGAACGCCGTACACGTTGTGTGGGCCAAGCTCATCGGTGCCTTTGACGGTGGCGACGTGGGCCTCGACCCGCCCGTTGATTCTGCCGACCAGCCGTGTGCGATATCCTAGGCCGGCCTGAATGCCGACGTTGGTGCTGTTCTGACCGTCGGCGTTCAGGTATAGCAGCACGCCGCCGGCCGCCGCATAGACCTTGGGCGTGAGCGCGTAATTGAGGCGCAGACCGAGGCGTGCAGTCGTGACCCCGGCGCCCGCGTTGAGTTGGGACGCCGCGATCGATGGCTCAACAGCTAGCTTGTTCTGCCACGGGATGATCGCAAACAGATTCCCGTAGGTCTGCAGGCCACCGACGAACTGCTGACCCGGCACATCGAAGAAGTCGATGTGGTCGGTAGCGCCCGTGCCGGCCGGCTTGGCGCGAGCGAAGCCGCCTTGAATACCGATCTCCGGGCTCCAGAGATTCTGGGCGCTGGCGCCGCCTGCCACGAGAAGCGCGACCGCAACGAAACGAAGCGTTCTGCTCACGTCGCATCCTCCCACGCATGGGTTCAAGGTGAAGGCCGGAAATCCCAAGGCCGGCCGGCAGAAAGGTCGACGGGCGGCCGTCAGAAACCAAGGCCATTCGTCACAGGGTTTTGGGCCGCTTCCCTGCGGGGGGAGGGGGGCTATATTCCCGGGAGCGTGGCTTGTGAACGTCTTCACAAGCCTTTTCGGGACCAGACTCACAGGAGACCAGCGATGCGGGTGAAGCTGATCGGCACCGTCCTCGCCCTCGGCGTCATGGGGTGCGGGGGTGGGGAGCAGCAGCAGGCGGGACAGGCGGGGGGCGAGCAGGCCGCGGCGCCGGCCGCGGGCGGAGCCGTGGTCGAGGTGCGCATGACCGGGGACGGGGTACGGACGGCGGCGTTCGAGCCGGCGGCGATCACCATCGCGCCGGGGACCACCCTGCGGTTCATCAACGTGTCGGGCGGGCCGCACAACGTGGCGTTCTGGGCCGACTCGATTCCGGCCGGGGCGGCCGCGATCCTCAACGCCGCGATGCCCAACCGGATGAACAACCTATCTGGCCCGTTCGCGACGGCGCCGAACGAGATCTACGAGATCACGTTTCCGGCCAGCGCGCCGACGGGGGCCTACGGCACGTACTGCCTGCCGCACCTGGCGCTGGGCATGAAGATGAAGATCACCGTGCAGTAAGCTTCAGCCTGTCCCTGAGGCGCCGACGGCCCCGCGCGGTATCCGCCCGGGGCCGTTACATTGGGGCGCCAGCCGGGAGACGGCGCATGTCGGACGAGCTGCTCGAGCGCCTGCGGACACTCCTCGCCCCCCGATACGAGGTCTATCACGAGCTCGGGCGCGGCGGGATGGGGATCGTCTACCTGGGCCGCCACGTGCTGCTCGACAAGCTGGTGGCGATCAAAGTCCTCGATCCCAGGCTCGCCACCGCCCTTGGGGTCCAGCGCTTCCTGCGCGAGCCCCGCATGCTCGCGAAGCTATCCCATCCCAACATCGTGCACGTGTACGACACGAGCGACGACAGCTCGGAGTTGTCCTACTACGTCATGGAGTACCTCGAGGGCGAGACGCTGGAAGCGCGCATCGCCCGTGGCAAGCTCCAACAGCGCGACGTGGCGGCGATCGGACGGGACGTGCTCGCCGGGCTCCAGTTCGCCCAGGAGCGCGGGATCATCCACCGCGACATCAAGCCGAGCAACATCTTCCTGGTACCGGCGCGCGCGGTGCGGCGCGCCAGGTGCTGGCCGCGGCCGCCGCGTTGGGGGGGCGCGTAGACGGAGGCACGCTCGCCCGGGCCACGGGGCTCGGCCGGGACGTGGTGGACGACGCGCTTGACCGGCTGGAATGGGCCCGGTGGCTCGCGGCGGACGGGCGCGGGTATGCGTTCACGGCCCCAATCGGGCGCGAGATCCTGCTGCGTGAGATGGTGACGCCCGGGCAGGCCCGGCGATATCAGGACCGGGCGGGGGTTGAGGCCCTTTGATTCCGGCCTGCGGTGGGCTAAAATCCCTGCGCCCTATGCGCCCTCTTAGCCCTCTGTGTATCGCCCTGCTCGCCGGCGGGGCGGCGGTAGCCGTCCCCTCGCAGGATCCGGATCCCGATTTCAGCCGTCTCGCCACCGCCCGGGTCGTGGCGCACCCCGAGCGTGGGGAGTTCGAGATCGAGCTGGCCCCCGTCGATCTGCCGGCGGGCGCGGCGCACGAGGGCGGGCACGGTCACGGCGACCAGCCGCCGGTCTCGCTGGCGGTGGTTCCCGTGGACGGCGCGCTGTACGGCTTCCGCGCCGAGGTGATCGACTCCCTGGGCCGGCCCCTGCCGTCCGCGCTGCTGCACCACCTGAACGTCATCGAGCCCGACCGGCGGGAGCTGTTCCTGCCGATCTCGCGACGCCTGCTCGCGGCGGGGCGGGAGACCGGATCCGTGGCGCTCCCGCGCCTGCTGTTCGGCATACCGCTGCACCGCGGCCAGCGCCTCATGATCGTCGCCCTGCTGCACAATCCGCTCGGCACCGACTATTACGGCGTGCGGGTGCGGGTGGTGGTGCGCTACACGCCGGACGCGCGCCCCTGGCCGCTGTTTCAGGGCGCGCCGTTCCAGCTCGACGTGGCGTTCCCGGTCGGCGACAAGGCGTTCGACCTGCCTCCGGGGCGCAGTGTGTGGTCGTACGACGCGAGTCCGGCGGTGCCGGGCGCGATCGTCGTGATTGGCGGCCACTTCCACGATTACGGGGTGAGCATCGCACTGACGAACGTGACGACGGGCGAGACGCTCTGGCGCGCGGAGCCGGTGCTGGATTCGCTAGGGCGGCTTCGGTCCATTCCGGTGGGGCGGCTGTTCTCCCTCGGGCGGATGGGGGCGCGCGTCGTGCCGGGCGAGACCTACCGCGTCACCGTCGTATACGACAACCCGACCGGGCACACGGTGCCCGGTGGCGGGATGGGCGTGGTGGGGGGCCTGTTCGTTCCGGACGACACGGCGCACTGGCCCGGAGTGGATCCCTCGGACTCGCTGTACCGGCAGGACCTACGGCATTACACGCGCGGTCGCGGGGAGCTGCCCCTGGCGCACGCCGGGCACTGACGGCGTCCGGCGGAACGCGAGCAGCACGACGGCGGCCCACCCCAGGCTGCCCAGCGCGTCGACGGCGTAGTGGAACTGTCCGTAGACCACCGCCACCGAGAGCCCCGCGGCGAACGGCAGCAGCGCGAGGCCGAGCGGGCGCCAGGCGCGCCACGCCATCACGGCCGCGACGGCGCACCCCGCCACGTGGGACGACGGAAATGCCGCGCCCCACGAGTCTCCCTGGTTGAGCAGCCACTGTGCCAGGAGCGCCGGGGCCGTCTGTGGGGCGGCGTTGTCGGCCAGGGGAAACATGTACCGCGGCCCCGTCACCGGGAACAGCACGAACGCCACGTAGCACGCGTAGAACGTGACCATGAGCGCGAGGATCGTGGCGCGCGCCGCGTCGCGGCGGCCGGACAGCCAGAGGCCCAGTGGCGCGGCGTAGAGAATGGGATAGTAGGCCAGGTAGCAGGCATGCATCACCCAGGAGAGCAGGGGACTCGGGGCGGCGCGGATCCACTCGGCCGAGACCTGCCGGCCGAACACCGCGGCCTCCCAGCGCTGGACCGTGAGATCGTACGCGTGGGCCTCCTCGAGATTGATCACGCCCAGGGCGCCGTACAGCGCGCCGAGCAGCAGGAGCGGGTACCAGTCCCCCAGGAAGCGGCCGAGCGGACCCGCCGTCCGGGCCGCCGGCGCGAGCAGCGCCAGCGCGACGAGCAGGCCGTGGGCGAGCACGATCCAGTGCCAGCTGGCGGGGAGCCCGTCGCGCCACAGCCACGCGAGCGCCAGGCCGAGCGCCGCGACATAGGCGATGGTGAGGCGGTCGAGCGGTTCGAGTCTCAGAGCCAGCCCCGCTCCCGATACCACGCTGCCGTCCTTCGCAGTCCGTCTTGCAGCGGAATCTCCGCCGTCCAGCCGGTGTCGCGCATGAGCGCGTCCGGCCGGCAGGTCCAGGCGGGCGCCAGGAACTCATCGGCCTTGTCGGCGGAGAGAACGGTGGCGCGGCCCAGCAGTCCCGCCACGCCGCCGATGGCCCACAACGCGCCGCGCGCCAGGAGCGGTGGAATCGGGATCAGCCGCACCTCCTTGCCGACCGCTCGGCCGATGGCGCGCACCAGGTCCCCGCTGGTGGTGCTGTCGGGGTGCGCGGCGTAGTACAGCTTCCGCTCCGCCGCGGGCGACGTGCCGGCGGCCAGGAGCGCGCGCGCCAGGTCGGGCGCGTAGATCAGCGACAGCTCCTGCGAGCCGTCGCCGAACACCGGCGCAAACCCGGTGCGCGCCGCGCGGAACACCTTGAGGAACTCGCGATCCCATTCGCCGTACACGGCGGGCGGGCGCACGATGGTCCAGGGGAACGGCATCGCGCGCACGAGCAGCTCGCCCGCGAGCTTGGAGCGGCCGTAGTGGGTGATGGGGGACGGCGGGTGGGTTTCGTCGACCGGCCGGCCGCGGGGACTGGGGCCGCCCGCCGCCTGCGACGAGATGTAGACGAAGCGCCGCGGCGGGTGCTCCTGCGCCGCCTCCAGCACGCCGGCGGTGGTGTCGCGGTTCAGCGCCATGAACTCGGTCGCGTGGCGTGCGCTGATGGACCCGGCGACGTGATAGACGATTTCGGCGTCGCGGCACCCCGCGCGCAGGGCGTCGGTGGCGCTCAGGTCGCCGCGCAGCACGCGCACGCGACCTGTCCAGCCGAGCGCCTCGGCCTTGGCGGGATTCCGGACCAGGCAGGCGACCTGGTCGCCTCGCGCGAGCAGCGCCCGCACCAGGTGGGCGCCGACGAAGCCCGTGCCTCCGGTGACGAACGCCCTCACAGCCGCTTGTCGTAGACGCGGTAGGTCTTGTAGTGGCGGAATCCGACCCGGAGCGCGGCGTTGCTCATGGCCGGATTGTTCTCGAGGATCCAGCCCGCCTCACCCCAGGTGTAGCCCTTGCCGGTGCCCTTCTCCCAGATCCAGTGGTACATCAGGGCGTCGACGCCGGTGGCGCGGTACTCCGGCAGCACCCCCAGGAGGAGGATGCGGACACGCGAAATTTTACGCGAGTGCCACAGGATCTTCAGGATGCCGGGGAACAGCCGTCCCGAGGGGTTGCGCTTCAGGGCGACGTTCAGGTCGGGCAGGGCGACGCCGAAGCCGATCACCTGGCCCGCGTGCTCGGCAAAGCACACCAGCTCGGGCACGACGACGGGCTTGAGCTGCTTCGCGAGGTGGTCGATCTCCGCGTCGGTAAGGGGGACGAAGCCCCAGTTCTTCTCCCACGCCGTGTTGTAGAGCTGTTTCACGAGCTCGACTTCGGCGACGAACCGTTTCATGTCGAGCGGGCGCAGGGTGAACCCCTTGCGCTCGGCGACGAGCCTGGCGGCGCGCAGCAGGCGCTCGGGCATCTCGATGCTCGTGGACTCGTACGCCAGGAGGTCCATGGCCTTGGTGAAGCCCGCGCGCTCGGTCAGGTCGACGTAGTAGGCGGGGTTGTGCGGCATCATCAACGCGGGCGGCGTGTCGAACCCCCAAACCAGCAGGCCGCACTCGTCGTTGATCGAGGGGCTCATCGGGCCGCGCATGGCGTCACACCCCTTCGCGCGGAGCCAGTCGGCCGCCGCCTGGAAGAGCGCGTCGGCCACTTCCTGGTCGTTCGCCGACTCGAAGAACCCGTAGAACCCGACTCGGTCGCCGTGTTCCCGGTTATGCGCATCGTTCTTGATCGCGGCTATCCGCCCGACCGCCCGACCGCCCGACCGCCCGATGAAGTACCGCGCCTGGGCGTGCCGGAAGAACGGGTTCTTTTTGGAGGAGAGGATGGTCCGCACGTCCATGCGGAGCTGCGGGACCCAGAGCGGGTCGCCGCGGTGGTGCTCGTACGGAAACGCGATGAATCGCTCGAGGTCGCGCCCGTGCGTGACGGGCGCGATCTCGACGCCGCTCAGATGACCCCCAGCTCTTTCCCCAGCCGGGCGAAGGCCTCGAGGGCGCGGTCGATCTGCTCGTCGGTGTGCGTCGCCATGACGCTGGTGCGCAGGCGGCACTGGGACGGCGGGACCGCGGGGGGGACGACCGGATTGGTGAACACGCCGGCGTCGAACAGCATGCGCCAGAACATGAAGGTCCTGTCGAGCGGGCCGATGAGCACCGGGACGATGGGCGTCTCGGTGGGGCCGATGTCGAAGCCCAGCCCGTGCAGGCCACCCTGGAGCCGCCGCGTGTTGACCCACAGCCGCTCGCGGCGTTGCGGCTCCCGCTTCATCACGCCGAGCGCGGCGAGCACGCCCGCGGTATTGGCGGGCGGC
Source organism: Gemmatimonadales bacterium (assembly GCA_050921735.1). Classification (GTDB taxonomy): domain Bacteria; phylum Gemmatimonadota; class Gemmatimonadetes; order Gemmatimonadales; family GWC2-71-9; genus DATLXT01. Next base: position 9,414 of record JBOHSV010000120.1, read on the forward strand.
AGGGCGGCGGTGAAGATCAGCGGTCGCGCGTGGTGCTTCAGGTAGTGGACCACGGTCTCGTCGCCCGCAGCGAACCCGCCGATGGACGCGAGCGACTTGGAGAACGTGCCCACGATCAGATTCACTTCGTCGGTCATGCCGTAATGTGCCGCCGTGCCGTCGCCCTTGGACCCCAGCACACCGATGGAATGCGCGTCGTCCACGACCAGCGCGGCGCCATAGCGCTCCGCCACGCGGTGCAGGCCCGGGAGGTCGGCGATGTCGCCTTCCATGGAGTACACGCCGTCCACGATGATCATGGTGCCGGTGCCGGCGGGCACGCGCTGGAGCTTGCGCTCCAGGTTCCCCAGGTCGCCGTGGTTGAAGCGCTCGGTCTGGCCGTAGGACATCTTGGCCCCGTCCACGATGGACGCGTGATCGAGCTTGTCGAGGAACACCACGTCGCCCTTGCCGACCAGGCCCGAGATGACGCCGAGGTTCGCCTGGTAGCCCGTCGAGAAGACGAGGCATGACTCCTTGCCCAGGAACTCGGCGAGCTCGGCCTCGAGCTGCTCGTGCAGGTCGTGCGTGCCGTTGAGGAAGCGCGAGCCGGTACAGCCCGATCCGTAGCGCTCGAGCGCGCAGCGCGCCGCCTCGAGGACCTCCGGATGATGCGTGAGCCCGAGGTAGTTGTTCGAGCCCATCATGATCCGCTCTTGGTCCTCGATGACGACGACCGTGTCTTCCGAGTGCGAGATTGGCTTGAAATACGGGTAGAGTCCGGCCGCCTGGATCTCGCGCGCCCGGGTGAAACTCTTGCACTTCTCGAACAGCGCGATGTGCTGCAGGGTCTCTGTCCGCACGGGCCCTCTAACTGAGGAAAGGGGGGAAAAGGCCGCTACAGCTTAGCCCGGGTGGGCCGGGTACGCAAGGGCCGCTCCCTGCGCGAGTTAGCCGTCGCGGGCTATCTTGTGGCGTCTTCGCCTCGTACGGGAGCGCGGCCATGCCGGTTTCCACCGGACCCGACCTGCCTCGCGTGATGAGTCTGCGCGATGTGGTCCTGTTCAACATCGTGGCGATCGTCGGGCTCCGCTGGCTCACGACCGCCGCCCAGTTCGGGCCCGCCAGTCTGCTGCTGTGGCTCCTCGCGCTGGGGATCTTCTTCCTTCCCTCGGCCGCCGCGGTGCGGGAGCTGGCCGACATCGATCCGGGCGAGGGCGGGATCTACCGCTGGGTGAACCGCGCGTTCGGGCGCACCCACGGATTCATGGCGGGGTGGAGCTACTGGGTGTCGAACCTCGTGTACTTCCCGTCGCTCCTCGTCACGACCGCCGCGATGGCCGCGTACGCGGGCGGCGGCCGCTGGGTGCATCTCGAGGAGAGCAAGTGGTTCGTGGTGCTGTTCTCGCTCGCCGTGCTGTGGACCGCGCTCGGCATGAACCTGGTGGGCCTGCGCGTGGGGAAATGGGTGCAGAATCTCGGCGCGTACGGCACCTGGGTTCCGGCCCTGCTGTTCGTCCTGCTCGCCGCGTGGTCGCTCGCCCGATTCGGCAGCGCGACGCCGTTCACCGCCGAGACGCTGGTCCCCGAGGGGTTCGATTTCTCCCTGGTGGGGTTTTTCGCCACGATGACGTTCGCGTTCGCGGGACTCGAACTGGCGCCCACGATGGGAGGCGAGATCCGCGATCCCGCCGTCACGCTGCGGCGCGGCATCGTGTTGAGCGGGCTCGCCATCGTGGCGATGTACCTGCTGGGCACGCTGGCGCTGCTCGTGGCGCTCCCCGCCGCCACCGTCAGCATCACCAACGGCATCCCGCAGGCCGCGGCTGCCGTGGCCCAGCGGCTGGACGCGGCGTGGCTCACACC
>JBOHSV010000121.1:0-2844 GCA_050921735.1 Gemmatimonadales bacterium
GGCGCGCGCCGCCGCCACCGCCTCCGTCGCATCGCTCACGCGCCCTCCTCCTCGAACTGACTGAGCTTGGGCACGACGAACAACCCGTCCTGAAACGCCGGCGCCATCCGCTCGGGGCCGAACGCCAGCGGCCACGGGCGCACGTCGTCCGGGCGCAGCCGCACGGCGTCCGGACCGCTGGTGAACGGCCGCACGCTCTCGCCCGCCGGCACCTCCTGCAACTGGGCGACGTACTCGAGGATGCGCGACAGGTGCTCGACGAGGAGCGGCAGCGCGTCCTCGTCCACCTCGAGCTCCGCCAGCCGCGCGATGCGGAGGACCTCGTCCCGCGATACGCTCATTCGCTCTCCCAGTCGCGCTCGAGCGCCGCGTAGGCCACGAGCAGCTGCTTGGTGCCCACGTCGTGGTCGTCGAATTCGACCGTGACCTTCAGCGTGCGGCCGCTCCCCGACACCGCGCGCACCACGCCGCCGCCGAACCGGCGGTGCCGCACGCGCTCGCCCTGCGCGTAGCGCGGCGCGTCCTGCGACGGCTCGTCCGGGAAGCCCGGGTCCTCGGGCACCGTGCGCTCGCGCCGCTCCCACACGCGGCGGCGATCGCGGCCCCAGGACGGCGTCGTGCGGCGCTCGTCCACGACGGCCGCGGGCACGGCATCGAGAAAGCGCGACGGCTCGGACATCTCGAGCCGCCCGCCGCGATACCGGGCCCGCGCCCATGAGAGATACAGCCTTTCCCGGGCGCGCGTGAGCCCCACGTAACACAGGCGCCGCTCCTCCTCCAGCCCGCCCGGCTCCCCCGCGGCGCGCGCCAGCGGGAACAGGCCGTCCTCCAGCCCCGCGAGGGCCACCACCGGCCACTCGAGCCCCTTCGCCATGTGCACCGTGAGCAGCGTGACGGCCTCTCCACCCGCCGGGCTTTCGTCCTGGGGCGTGATCAGCGCGGCCTGGGTCAGGTAACGCTGGATCAGCCCGTCCTCGTCATCCCCCGCCCCGTTTCCCGCGACCGTCAGGGCGTCCTTTAGGGTTGCACGTTGCCCGTTGCCCGACTCGCTGACCGCTTGGACTTCCGCCCACTCCGCCGCCCCCGCCACGAGCTCGCGCACGTTGTCGAGCCGCTCGACGCCCTCGGCGCCCTCATCGGCGAGGTACGCGTCGTAGCCCGTGGCCGCGATCACCTGCTCGAGCGCCGTGGCGGGGTCGCCCCGCCCCGCGGCCTGGCGCAGCCGCGCGATCAGGTCGGCGAACCGGCGGACCGCGTCGCGAATGTTGGGGCGCAGGTCGGGCACGCGGTCGGCCACGCGCGCCGTCTCGAGCAGCGGCATCCGCCAGCCGGCGGCCGTCCGCCCCAGGACGGCGAGCGAGGCATCGCCCAGGCCCCGGCGCGGCACGTTGATCACCCGCACGAACGCCTCGTCGTCGGCGGGATTGACGATGAGGCGAAGATAGGCCAGGAGGTCCTTCACTTCCCGCCGCTCGTAGAAGCTCACGGCGCCCACCAGCCGGTACGGGAGACCGCGGAACCGGAAGGCCTCTTCCAGGGGACGGGATTGCGCGTTGGTGCGGTACAGGACCGCCATGCCTCCGTAGGGCACGTCCCGCTCCGCCGCGAGCCGCGCGTACTCGGCCGCGATCCACTCGGCCTCGTCCCGCTCGTCGGCCGCCGTCAGGACGACCACCGCGTCGCCGCCGGGCGTGGCGGTGAACAGGGTCTTGCCCAGCCGGGCGCGGTTCTCCGCGATCAGCGCGTTGGCCGCGTCGAGGATCACCCGGGTCGAGCGGTAGTTCTGCTCCAGCCGGATCACGGTGGCGCCCGGGAAATCGCGCTCGAAGCCGAGCATGTGCCCGACGTCCGCGCCGCGCCAGCTGTAGATCGACTGATCGTCGTCGCCCACGACGCACAAGTTCCGGTGCGTCCCGGCGAGATGCCGCACCAGGCGGTACTGGGCCACGTTCGTGTCCTGGAACTCGTCCACCAGCACGTGGTCGAACCGCCGCTGCCAGTACCGCAGCCGGTCGGGATGCTCCGCGAACAGGGTGAGGGGATGCAGCAGCAGGTCGTCGAAGTCCATCGCGTTCGCCTGCCGGAGCGCGGGTCCGAGCGCCTGGTACAGATCCGCCGCCACCCGTTCCAGCGGGCTCTCGGCCGCCGCGGCGAACTCGTCCGGCGGGATCAGGCGGTTTTTCGCGGCCGACACCGCGGCGTGGAGCGCGCGTGGCGAATACGCCCGGGGCGAGAGGCCGCGCGGTTCGAGCAGGCGTTTGAGCAGCGACTCCGAATCGTCGGCGTCGTAGATGGTGAAATTCGGGCCGAACCCCAGGAGCGGCGCCTCGCGCCGCAGGAGGCGCGCCGACAGGGCGTGAAACGTGCCGATCCAGAGCCCGCGGGGTTCCGCCCCCAGCAGCGCCGCGACGCGCGCGCGCATCTCGGCCGCCGCCTTGTTGGTGAATGTGACGGCGAAGATCCGCTCCGGCGCCACTCCCCGCTCGCGGATGAGGTGCGCCATCCGCGCGGTCAGCACGCGCGTCTTGCCGGAACCCGCCCCGGCGAGCACCAGGAGCGGGCCGCCCGCGTGCTCCACGGCGGCGCGCTGAGCGGGATTGAGCGACAGGGTCACCCGGTCGGCACGAGCGGGAACTCCAGCACGAACGCGCTGCCGCCGCCCTCCGGCTGATAGGCGATCCGCCCGCCGTGCTGCTGCTCCACGATGCGGCGGGCGACGGCGAGGCCGATCCCCCAGCCGCCGGGCTTGGTGGAGACGCCCGGCTCGAACAGCTGAGCGCGCACCTCCGGAGGCACGCCGGGCCCGTCGTCGCGCACCGTGATCCGGCCGGTGCCGCCCGCGGC
>JBOHSV010000122.1:0-3945 GCA_050921735.1 Gemmatimonadales bacterium
TAGGACACCTCCAGCGCCGTGACCGCGCCGTCCGCCAGGGCCGCCGCCAGGCGCCCGACGCGCCGCGCCAGATCCAGCAGGCCGCGGAGCCGGCGCAGCTGGTCCCCCGTGATGCCGGGGATATTCACCGCGAAGGAGAGGTCATCCTCCAGCAGCGCGTCCCGCACGGCGGCGCAGATCTCCACGGCGACGCGCTCCTGGGCCTCCGCCGTGGAGGCCGCGAGATGCGGCGTGAGGATCACGCGGTCGAGCGTGCGCAGCGTCGAGTCGCCCGGGAGCGGCTCCACCGCGAACACGTCGATGGCGGCGCCGCCGATCCGCCCTGCCCGAATCGCTTCGGTCAGTGCGGCCTCGTCCACCAGCTCGCCGCGGGCGGTATTGAGCAGGAACGCGCTGGACTTCATGAGCGCCAGCCGCTGGGCGTTGATGAGGTGGCGCGTCCCGTCGGTGAGCGCGACGTGCAACGTGACCACGTCGGCCGTCCGCAACAGCTGCTCGAGCGGGAGCAGCTTGACCCCGAGCTCGGCCGCCCGTTCCGCGGCCACGAACGGGTCGTGCCCCACCACCGTCATGCCGAACGCCCGGGCGAGCTGCGCCACGTGCCGGCCGATCCGCCCCAGCCCCACGACGCCGATCGTCTTGCCGCGCAGCTCGGTCCCCTCGAATCGCTTGCGGTCCCAGCCTCCATCGCGCATCGCCTCGACCGCCCCGGGAATGTGACGGGCCAACGCGAGCAGGAGCCCCATCGCGTGCTCCGCGGCGCTCACGGTGTTGGCTCCCGGGGCGTTCATGACGGCGATCCCGCGCCGCGTGGCCGCGTGCACGTCGATCGTGTCCACGCCCGTCCCCGCCCGCGCGATGACGCGCAGGTGCGGCGCCCGCGTCATGAGGTCCGCGGTCACGCGCGTCTCGCTGCGCACGATGAGGGCGTGCGCGCCCGCCAGCGCGCGCTCCAGCGCTTCACGGGGCTTGCCCACCAGGCTGCACACCTCGAGGCCCTCGGTCGCGGCCAGGAGCGCCATCCCGCTCTCGGCCAGGCGGTCGGCGACGACGACGCGCTGGGTCATGCGAGCGCGACCTCGAGTCGCGCCAACAGGGCCTCGACCCCCGCCACGGAGTGGTCGCCCATGTGCCCGATACGAATCGTGGTGTCCTTGAGCGCGCCGTACCCGGAGCCGATGGTCCACCCCTGGGCGTGGAGCGCGGCCACCACCGCCTTGGCGCTCTTCCCCTCCGGCAGCTTGAGACACGAGACCGTCCAGCTGCGACGTCCCTCGCGGGGCAGGTAGGCGACGCCGCACCGGTCCGCCCAGGTTTCGACGCGGCGTCGCATGGCGTCGTGGCGACGCCACCGGGCCTCGGCACCCCCTTCCGCGGCAATGCGCCCCAGCTGGGCCTCGAGCGCGTACAGCAGGGAGATCGCCGGAGTGTTGGTGGGCTGGAACCTCGCCATCGCCTGGTGGAAGGTCACCAGATCGAAGTAGAGCCCCCGCCCGGGCAGCGTCCCGGCGCGCTCCAGCATGCGCTCCGAGGCCACGCCCAGGGCGAGCCCCGGCGGCAGGGCGAGCGCCTTCTGCGATCCCGTGATGGTGAAGTCGAATCCCCAGGCGTCGGGCTCCACCGGGGAGCCGGCGAGCGAGGTGACCGCGTCCACCAGCACGAGGACGTCGTCGAATTCGCGCGCCACGGCGGCGAGGGCGGCCGCGTCCTGCAGCACTCCCGTCGACGTCTCGGAGTGCACCAGCGTCACGGCATCCACCGGGGTGCGCCGCAGGGCGTCGCGCAGCATGTCGGGTTCGACGGCACAGCCGAGGGGCACGTCGAGCCGCACGCACTCCTTGCCGGCCGCCACCACGAGCTTGGCGAACCGCTCGCTGAACGCGCCGTTCACCAGCGACAGGGCCCGGCGCCGGACGCCGTTGCGCACGGCCAGTTCCATGAATCCGGTCGCCGAGGTCGTGCCGATGAGCACCGGACGGGACGTGCGGCACAGGGCGCCGAGGGCCGGAGCCATGCCCTGGAGCAACGCTTCCATGGCGGCGGAGCGGTGGCCGATCATCGGCCGCGGCATCGCGGCGAGGACGTCCGGGTGGACCTCGGTGGGACCGGGGAGAAAAAAGCGCCCGAAGGCGGGCGCGGTCATGCGGAAGCGCGGACCAGCTCTTCCACCAACCCGCCGTCGACCACCTCGTCGGTGCGGACGAGGCGCACGCCCTCCTCGCCCCACTCCTTGAGCAGATGCTCCGCCGCGTCGCTGTCGATGGCCTTCATGGCGTCGGTCACCGCGAAGATCCGGCTCCGGGGGCGCCGCTGGAGCAGTCCCTCGATGGCGTACTTGTCGCACACGTCGAGCGCCACGCCGTACAACACCACGTCGTCGGGGTCGAGCACGTCGAGCACCGGCTCCACGTTGGGATTGGTGAAGACGTCGAACCAGTGTTTGTGAAACAGGATGTCGCCTCGGTGCGCGCGCACGCGCTTTTGCAGCGCCTCGGGGTCGGCGCGGGCGGGCTCGATCACGAGCGGGTCGTGGAGCGCGGTCTCCGGGAGCTTCCGCTGGCCCGGCGTGCCGCGCATGCAGTGGGGGGGGAACGTCTCCCGGAAGTCCGGCGTGTCCGACAGCTCGCGGTGGCCTGGGACGTGATCGTCGGCGCTGGCGACGATGCGGATGCCCCGCTGATGTGCGAAGTCGGTGAGTCGCTGGAGCTTGGGAATGATCGCTTCGGCGTCCGGCACGTACAGCTTGCCGTCCGCTTTCATGAAGTCGTATTGCGTATCCACGTCCCAGAAGACGACCCGGGCCATCGCGCTGCACTCCATCGAGTCTCCTGGGGAATCTCTCGGCGCGACGGGGCAGGTGTCAACCGTGGCCGAGGCCCAACGGCCGTCGTCGCTTCCGCGTATGCCCTATGATCCCTCAGGAGCCCGGATTTGCGCCGTCTGGTCGTGATGCTCACGCTCGCCGCCGCCGGCGGGTGCGCCGGCGAGACCCCTTCGTGGCGCCCGCGCCTCGCGGCGGTGTCCCCGCGCGATATCGTGGTGTCGGCGAGCGCCGCGGGCGTCATCGAGCCCATCATGCTCGTCGAGGTCAAGTCCAAGGCCTCGGGCGAGATCGTCGCCGTGCTGGTGGACGAGGGCGACGACGTGCGGCGCGGCCAGCTCCTGCTCCGGGTCGATCCCCGCATCCCCCTGAACGCCGTGGTGCAGGCCGAGGCCGACTCGGTGGTGGCGCGGGCCGAGCTCGACAACGCGGAAGCCCAGCTCGAGCGCGCGGAAACCCTCCATCGGACGCAGGCGATCACCGAGCTGGAGTACGAGGCCGCGAAGCTGGCGCGCGCCAGTGCCTACGCCGCCCTCGTGCGGACGCGCCGGGCGCTGGAGGACGCCAAGATCGCCTACGAGGACACCGAAGTGCGCGCCCCCATCGCCGGGGTCGTCTTGGGCCGGCCCGTCGAACTGGGGACCGTCATCGCCTCGGCGAGCCGCGACGTGGGCGGGGGCGCGGTGCTGCTGCGGATGGCGAGCCTCGACACGGTGCAGGTGCGGGCGCTGGTGGACGAGACGGACATCGGCATGATCGGGCCCGGTCTGCCGGTCACGATCACGGTGGCCGCCTACCCCAACCGGCCGTTCCGGGGCGACGTGCTCCGGATCGGCGCCGAAGCGGTGGTGGACCAGAACGTCACGATGTTTCCCGTCCTGATCCGCATCGCCAATCGGGAGGGGCTGCTGCGTCCCGGGATGAACGCGGAAGTCGAGATTCACATCGGCGAGGTGCGCGATGCGCTCGCCGTGCCGAACGCGGCCCTCCGGGCGCCGGACGAGCTCGCGCCGGCGGCCGAGCTGCTCGGGATCTCGCCGGCCGAGACCCAGCGCCAGATCCAAGACTCGGCGGGCCCCCACCCCCCGAGGCGCGCCGGCGGCACATCGCGCACGGCCGGCGGC
>JBOHSV010000123.1:0-10243 GCA_050921735.1 Gemmatimonadales bacterium
CTTCCGCACCATGCACTCCGGAACGGGGGGATCGCCATGTCGGCCCCACTCAGCACGCGCCGCTTCACCGTGGACGAATACCACCGCATGGCCGAGGCTGGAATCCTGGACAGGGACGAACGGGTCGAGCTGCTCGACGGGGAGATCATCGTGATGTCCCCGATCGGGAGCCGACATGCGGCCGCCGTCGACCGCCTGAATCACGGCTTGACTCGGCGCGCCGGCCAGCGAGCAATCGTTCGAGTCCAGAACCCCATCGTCCTCGGCTCCCACGGGGAGCCGCAGCCGGACGTGTGTCTGCTCAAACCCCGCGCTGACTTCTATGCCGGCGCCCATCCCCGCGCGGAAGACGTGCTGCTGGTCGTCGAGGTCGCCGACACCTCGGACCAAGACGACCGCGAGCGCAAGATCCCTGCGTATGCCCGCGCGGGCATTCCGGAAGCGTGGCTCGTCGCTCTCCCCGCCGACGCGGTCGAAGTCTACCGGGAACCGATGCCCGAAGGGTACCGCGAGGTCCGGAGGCTCGAGCGGGGGGCCACGCTCACCCCACTCCGGCTGCCAGAACTGACGCTCGCGGTAGACGACGTGCTCGGCCCCCGCCCCCATTGACCGAGCCTCGCCGGCGCCGCCGCCGCCCGCACCCCGAGCTGCAGCTCCAGCACCGCCAGCTCGTGCGCCGCCGCGAACGCGTGCAGCGCCCGCACCACCTCGGCCGGCAGCTTCTTGGTCCCGATCAGAATCCGCCCCACGCGGTGCCGCTCGACGGCGACGCTCAACCGGTCCAGCCCCCCCACCACCGGCACCCCGTGGATCCGGGTTACCGTGCTTCCGCGCGTCGTCCAGAAAACACACCGGGTGCAGCCGCAGCTCCCCACTGTTAGCGGCTCGCGCATCCCACACCTCCGTCACTTCGCGGCGTCCAGCCAGCGCAGCACCTCCGAGACGAACCGCCGAAACGCCGCCGGCGCCTTCCGGTGGTGCTCGGAGATCTGAACCGGGTCGATCCGGGCGTACAGATGCACCAACACGTTCCGCAACCCACCGAGCCCCCGGGGAGCTCCTCGTACTACCCCTCCGCGATTACCCCCCGGGCCTGGAGCTCGACCACGGCGGCGTCATACGCCGGAGTCGCTCGCGCACGACCTCGGACCGCAGAATCAACCGCGAGCGCGCTCCCGCAGGCACGCATCCTGGATCGCCCGGTGATGGCGCGTGTCCCGGTACTCCCGAATCGCGGCCAGCTCGAACTCGTTCTCCGCCTCATCGCTTTCGCGGAACAAGGCCACGCCGTTTCGCACGACCTCGAACCGAAGCAAAGGCGGCGCCCAGCCCCCGCGCCCTTGACCCGCCAGCCGAGCCGAGCCGCATCCTCGGCCAGCAACCCGCAGAGCCCTACGAACCCCCCGCCGCGACCCGCCGTACCGCCGGCGTGCCCACTTCCCCGGCGGCCGCTGACGCCTCCGCCGCCCGCCCATCCCCATTCCCCGACACCCTCCGCACTCCAATCTCCAGCTCCAGCAGCTCCAGCTCGTGCGCCGCCGCGAACGCCTGAAGCGCCCGGACCACCTCGACCGGCAGCTTCTTGGTCCCGATCAGAATGCGCCGCACTGCGTGCCGCTCGACAGCGACGCTCAATCGGTCCAGCCCGCCCACCACCGGCACCCCGTGAATGCGAGCACCGTGCTTCCGAACGTCGTCGTCGAGGAAGCACACCGGGTGAAGCCGCAGCTCCGCGTTGTTGAGCAGCTCCCGCACCGCCATCTCGCCCGCATCCCCCGCCCCGTAAATCGCCACCCGCGCCCCCCCGTTGTGCAGCCGCTTCCGCACCATCTCGAGCGACCGGAACGACAGCCGCGACGCCAGCACGAACGCGGCCGTCAGCACGGGATCGATGAACAGGATGTTCGAGCGCTCGAGCACCGGCATGCGCCACTGAATGTACGCGAACAACGCCACCGCGCTCACCCCGATGGCCGCGAGTATCCGGTACAGGTCGTCGAGCCCCACGTAGCGCCAGGCCCCGCGGTACACGCCGAACAGGCCGAACGCCGCGATCTTGACCGCGATCACGACGCCCAGCGTGGACTCGAACGCGGCCATGTACTCCGGTGGCGCCCCGCCCTCGAACCGCAGCCGGAACGCCCCGTAATACGCCACCGTCACGAGCAACACGTCGAGCAGTATCTCCGCCAGGCGCCGCTTGTACAGCAGGTCGTGCACCAGCACGGTCACGGGCTTCGGGCCGAGCGGCCGGTCCGGATACGTCACCTGGAGCCGGCCGAGATAGACGGCCAGGAGACTCAATCCGGCGAGGAACGCGGCGCCAAGCGTCAGCGCCAGCGCCGTGTCCAGCCTCATCAGCCAGAGCCCCACGCCGCCGCCCAGCGCGGCGAAGAGATAGAGCAGCAGCGCGACGTGCCGCTCGCCCAGCCCCAGCGCCACCAACCGGTGCGTGCTGTGGTCCCGCCCGCCCTGGGAGATCGACCGCGCCGCGAGCGTGCGCGTGACCGTCACGAGCGCCGTGTCGAGAATCGGCACCGCCACGATGACGAGCGGCACGAACAGCACCGACACGAGCCGCCCCGACGCCGACGCTGGCGACGTCACCACGAGCCCCGCCAGGAGCGACCCGATGAACAGACTCCCCGCGTCGCCCATGAACATCGACGCCGGATGAAAGTTGTACCGCAGGAACCCGGCCGCGGCGCCCGCGAGCGCCCACGCGGCGGCCGCGTGCAGCCACGCCCCCTGCGTGGCGAACGTGACGCCCAAAAACGCGGCCGCGATCGCCCCCACCCCGGCCGCCACCCCATCCATGTTGTCGAGCAGGTTGAACGCGTTCGTCAGCGCGACGAACCAGAACACGGTGAGCACCACGTTCGCCGGGTACCACGGCGTGAGCGCGAGAATAGCCCCGGCCGCCACGAGCCCTACCGCCGCGAGCGTCTGAAGCACGAACTTGAGCTGCGGGCGCAACGCCCACACGTCGTCCACCAGCCCCACCCCGAACATGAACGCCGCGGCCCCGGCGACCGCCGCGGCCCGCAGCGTCACAACGCCCGACCCCTCGCGCGCCCCCGTCCACGCGAGCACCAGCCAGGCGAGCACGCCCACGAGCGTGGCGACCACAATCGCCACTCCGCCCAAAAGCGCCGTCGGGCGCTGGTGCCAGCGGTCGGCGCTCGGCCGCGCCACCAATCCCCACCGACGGGCGAGCGCCCGGACACCGGGCGTCACCATCAGCGCGACGGCGAGCGAGATCAGAACGACCACCACCGCCGCCGCGGGCCGCGTCATGCCGGCTGCGGCTCCAGCGACTGCTGGTACTCCACCACCGACTGCAAGGTCTCCTCGAGAGTCACCCGCGGCTCGTACCCGATCGCCTTCGCGATCTTCTCGATCGACGGCACCCGCCGCGGCATGTCCTCGAAGTTCTCGCCGTACACCTGCTCGTAGGGAACAAGCGTGATATCCGACTCCGACTCTGTCGCCGCCTTAATGCGCTCGGCGAGATCGAGAATCGTGACCTCCTGCTGGCTCCCGATGTTGTACACCTCACCCACCGTGTCGACCGAGTCCATGAGTCCGATCATCGCCCGCACGCAATCGCTCACGTGCGTGAAGCAACGGCTCTGGGTCCCGTCACCGTACACCGTGATCGGCTCGTTCTTCAGCGCCTGGCGCACGAAGCGCGGCACCACCATCCCGTAGTGCCCCGTCTGTCGCGGTCCCACCGTGTTGAAGCAGCGACCGACCAGGGTTGGACAGCGCCGCTCGCGCCAGTAGGCAATCGCCAGAAACTCGTCGATCGCCTTGGAGCACGCGTAGCTCCACCGGCCCCGGCTCGTCGGGCCGAGCACCAGGTCGCCGTCTTCCCGGAACGGCGCCGCGGCGCTCTTGCCGTACACCTCCGACGTGGACGCGACGAACACCTTCTTCTTCTTTTTGCACGCCGCCGCGAGCACGAGCTCCGTGGTCTTGACGTTCGTCTCGATGGTGCGTACCGGGCTCTCGACAATCAACCGTACACCGACGGCCGCAGCGAGATGGAAGACCTGATCGGCGTCGTCCACCATCTCCGCAGTGAGTGGTGCGTTCTCGACGCGCTCAATGACGTAACGAAAGCCCGGCTGCGCTTTGAGATGCTGGATATTGCGGATGGAGCCCGTCGACAGATCATCGAGCACGGTCACACGATCGCCGCGGGCGAGCAACGCCTCGGCCAAATGGGAGCCGATGAAGCCCGCTCCGCCGGTGATGAGGTAGTGCAAGATCCCTCCTCCGTGCCTCGGATGATCTGGGGGCACCACGACGCGCGGCACCCGACGCCCCTGACGCCCTCTTCAACCCTCGGAGCGGGTTGCCTGCCGTTCGAACGTGCGGCGAGACGGCCACGCTGCGTCGCCGCCGCGCAAGGGCTCGCGGCAACGACCGGGACGGCGAATATACCGGCGCGCCATGGGGTTGACTAGGGTCACAACGACCCGGGTCACGCGACCCGGATTGGCTTTCGGCGAGCTTCCGTAGGAGGTCGCGGGCGTCGCCGCTACCCGGAGGCCGACACCCACATGCATCAGACACACGGCGCAGCTTACAGGCAACGGCAGGGCTCCCGGCTCGGCGCCGTCCGCGGACAATACCGTCCTTGTGAGACACGCGGCGGCCGATCGCCTCCCAATCGCCCGCGCGGCGCCGGCACCCGGTCAGCTCCCGGGCGGGGCGCAAAGGAGGGGCTAATGTATCCGCCCCCCAAAGACTTGGCTAGACCGTCCACACGCTTGTCCACACGGTTCCCACCCCCACGCTGGACCGGTCCGGCCAGGCTCCGGCCAAGTACCCGGTAAGACCCCCTGGGGCAGCCGCCGGTCACCCCAGTCCCGTGACCGGGCTCGGCCCCTTCAGGGAGTTCCCCCTCCGCACTGCGGAGAGGGGATCAGGGGGTGAGGACCAACGACCGCGCGTAGTTTCGCACCCCGCCGCAACGTTTGGATGACGGTGACCGATGGCGGCAGACGTATCCTGCTGCGTCCCTTCCGAATTGGACGTGGGTATGACAGATTGTAATACCATGGCCAGACCCAAGATCGCCGTGTCGCTGGACGAGACCACCCTGGCCCGGCTCGATCGTCTCGTGGCTGACGGCGTGTTCCCCAACCGCAGCCGCGCGGTCGAACAGGCCGTCGCCGAAAAGCTCGAGCGCCTCGACCGGCGCCGCCTGGCGCGCGAGTCCGCGAAACTCGACCCCGCCGCTGAGCAAGCGCTGGCGGACGAGGGACTGAGCGCGGACTTCGGTCAATGGCCCGCATACTGAGAGGCGAGGTCCGGGCGGACCTCCGGCCCACGCGCGGCGCCGAGCAGGCGGGCCGACGCCCCGTCCTGGTCCTGAGTCACGACGTCTTCAATGAACGCTCGGGTACCGTCATCGCCGCCGCCCTCACGAGCCAGCCACCGCGCGCCGCGTTTCCGCTCACTCTCGAGCTCCGCTCCCTGCGGCTGCCTAAACGCTCCTGGGTCAAGATCAGCCAGGTGCGCACGCTCTCCGTCGAACGGCTCGGCCGACGCCTCGGCCGGGCGTCGCCGGAGGAGACGGCCCAGGTCGTGGACGGGCTCAACGAGATCATCGGCGAGTGACGGCTCAACGCTGACCCGGGGGTTCCCACCCTGAAGGGTGGGCTCGGCGAGGCGCCGCCCTGAAGGGCGCCCACCATTGACTCGGCCGCCGAGCCGAGCGTATGCTCGGCGTAATCCGGCACCCTCCTGCAAGGTTTCGGTGACGCCCCGGTGGGGGCCGATCCATACCTTGGCGGCGACCCCCGGGAGGGAGGCGCGGGTGCCGGTGACGGCCAGGTTGTCCAAGGCGTTCTACGACAAGTTCGGCGACGAGGTCACGAACGAGCTCGTGAACTGGTTCAACGCGGTAGACGAGGCCCACCGCCAGGATCTGCGCGAGTTGAATGATCTGAACTTCGCGCGGTTCGATGCCAAGGTCGGCGAGCGGCTGGCCGAGCTGGATGCGAAGTGGACCGGGCGCTGGAACGCCATCGACGCGAAGCTCGAGCAGCGTGTCGCTGCGCTGGACGCCAAGCTGGAGCAGCGGGTCGCCGAGTTGCGCGCCGAGGTACTGACAGGTCTGGCCCAGCTGAAGGGTGAGCTGCTCGCCCAGATCGGTGAGCTCCGGGGCGACACGACCGCGGCGATCGGCCGCACCCACGCTGCGACCATCAAATGGATGTTCACCTTCTGGGCGCCGACCGCCATTGCCATCATCGGCACGGCCGCCGGCGTCGTGGCGCTACTCCTGCGGCACTGACGCGCCGCGTCTCGCTCCCCCACTCGCCATAACTGGCTGAACGCCGTAGACGAAAGCTACCGCGCGGACCTGCGCGAGTTGAACGAGCTCAACTTCGCCCGATTCGAAGCACAGCTCGATGCCAAGCTCGAGAAGCAGAAGGCGGAGATCATCAAGTGGATGTTCGCCTTCTGGGCGCCAACCGCCCTCGGGGTCATTGCTACCGGCATCGGCGTGGTGAGCCTCCTGCTGCGTCGATAACCCTGCCTCATCGCAAGCCTCACCCCTGACTCTGCCGCCGAGCCGAGCGGATCCTCGGCGGGGAACCCCGGGCCGGCGGCCCGGGGTTCACACAACACACAGAGATCGGACCTGTTCGTATCCCCACCCTGAAGGGTGGGCTCGGCGTAGCGCCGCCCTGAAGGGCACCCGAGGCGTTACCTTTGATTCTCGATGCCGAATCGCGCGCAGGACTGGCTGACCCAGGGGCGCCGAGACTTGGAACTCGCCCGTCACGCCTCCGCAGGCGGATTCCACGAATGGGCCTGCTTCGCCGCCCAGCAGGCCGGCGAGAAGGCCGTCAAAGCCCTGGTCGCCGCCTTGGGGGGAGAGGCCCGCGGGCATTCGATCGTGGGAATGGCCAGCGCCCTCCCGCCCCAGACTCGCTTCCCGGACGAACTCCTCGACGCAGCCCGCCGCCTGGACCGCCATTACATTCCCACACGCTACCCCAACGGCTTCGATCGCGGGGCGCCGCGCGACTACTTCACGGTGCAGGACGCCACTCAGGCCATCACCGATGCCCAGCACGTCATCGAGTTTTGCGCGCGTCGAGTTCCTTGATGCGCGGGCGACGGTCGAACGGCTGCGCCGCGCCGCCGAGCGACTCGCAGCGGCCAACCCGCGCGTGCGCGCCGTGCTCCTCTTCGGCTCCCTGGCGACGGGCGGCGCGACGCCCGCGAGCGACGCCGACCTGCTCGTGATCGTGGACGCCGATGCGCGCCGCGTGCTCGACCGCATCCCGGAATACGCCCGCGCGTTCGAAGATGTGGGCGTCCCCACCCAGGTGCTTCCCTGGACCACGGACGAGCTGACCGGGCGACTCGGCGAGCGCGACCCCTTCGCCGCCGAGATCCTCCGCACCGGGGTCGTGCTCGCCGGCACGCTGCCCCAGAATCTCCCCTGAGCGGGGTACGCGGCACACCGCCAACTCGGCCGCCGCCGTTCCTCCTCTCCGCACTCGATCGGTCCTCACCCCCTGACCCCCTCTTCCTGCGGGAGAGGGGGAACGCGAAACCACGATTGACTCGGCCGCCGAGCCGCGCGTATGCTCGGTGACGAACCCCGGGGCAGCGCTCCGGGGTTGGCCGCGCGGAGTCCTCACGGGTGGGCTGACCCCGGGGCCGGCGGCCCGGGGTTCACGGACCAACGGAAGGGGCTCGCGCACCCACTGCGTCAGTTCCCCGCCACCACCCGGTACACCGCCCCGCCCAGCGACGCCAGATACAGCTCCCCCCGCGCGTCTTCCCCGAACGACGCGAGATTCGTGGGCGGCTCGAGCGCCGCGGTGAGATCCTCGACGTCCACGGCCTCCCCACCGTCCCAGCGGAAGCTGCGCACGAACCCCGCGCAGAAGTCGCCGAACACGTAGCGCCCCTGGAGCGCCGGCACGCCGCTCCCGCGATACACGTACCCGCCCGTGATGGCACACCCGGAGTCCGTGGGATACTCGTAGACGGGCAGCACCTTGCCGGTCATGTCGCAGGTCTCGGCGCCGAAACAGTGCGCCCCCTCCATCACGTCCCAGCCGTAGTTCTCGCCCCCCGCGCTCGACGCGGGCTGGACGTCCACCTCCTCCCAGCTCCCCTGACCCACGTCGCCGATGTAGAGATCGCCGGTCAGGCGGTCGAACGACGCGCGCCACGGGTTGCGCAACCCGTACGCCCAGATCTCACCCCGCGCCCCAGCCACGCCCACGAACGGGTTGTCCGGGGGCACGGCATAGGGCTCGGCGCCGTCCACGTCGATGCGGAGAATCTTGCCCAGGAGCGTGGCCAGTGACTGGCCGTTGCCGAACGGATCGCCCGCGTCGCCCCCGTCGCCCAGCGCGATGTAGAGATAGCCGTCGGGCCCGAACGCGATCCAGCCGCCGTTGTGGTTCGAGAACGGCTGATCCACGGCCAGAAGGTGGACCCCCGATCCCGGGGCGGCCGAGTCGGGATCGGCCGACACGGCGTAGCGCACCAGGCGCGTGTCGCCCGCGAGGTTCGTGTAGTGCACGAAAAACCGGCCGTTCGTCGCATAGTCCGGGTGAAACGCGAGCCCCAGCAGCCCGCGCTCGCCGCCCGTGGATACGGAGTCGCGCAGGTCGAGGAACGGGCGGGCCAGCAACGCGCCGTCCCGCACGATGCGGATTGCTCCGGTTTTCTCGACGACGAAGATCCGCGCCAGGTCGCCGGCCGGCGCGGTGACGTACAGCGGCTGGGAGAACGCCCCCGGCACGCGTTCGAGGGCCACGCCGGAGCCCGCAGGCGGGGTGCCGCCGTCCGAGCAGGCCGCCAGGGCGCCGAGGCTCACGATGCAGATGGGAACCAGCCGCATGGGTGACCTCCTGTTACCCCGACACCCCCCGGTTCTTCCCCACCCCGACCTCAAGTGCTTCCCGGATTGCCCGGCGCGTTGCGATGGTGCAACGTCCGCACGGCCCCTCTTACGGATGACGACATGAGCCCGATCGCGGGCGTCTGGTCGCTGGACGCTCCCCTCGACCCGAGCAGCCCTCTGGGCGCCATGGAAGCCGGGAACGGCGACCTGCGCGTCGCGGCCGAGGCGCGCGTGGACAACCGGAGGGACCTGCTCCGTGCCCTGGGCCTGGACCACCGCGCGGGCGAGATCGGCGACGCCGAGCTGATTCTTCGGACCTACGAGGCGTGGGGCGAGCAGTGCCCCGACCGCCTGATCGGCGATTTCGCGTTCGTGCTGTGGGACCGGCGCGCCCACAAGATGCTCTGCGCCCGCGATCGGTTCGGCGTGCGCCCGCTGTACTACCACTACCGCCCGTTCGAGCTGTTCGCCGTCGGCTCCGAGGTTTCCGGCCTCGTCACGCTGCCCGGCGTGCGCCGCGGCATCTTCCCCCTCCCCCCGGGCCACGTCCTGGCAGTCGGCCCCGGCTGGGCGCGCCGCCGAGAGTACGCCGGGATGGACGAGCTGACGCGCGAGCCGTCCCCCCGACCGGTGGCGCCGCACGCCGTGGTGCTTAATTTCCATCCGTAAGCCCCTGCGATTCTCCTCGCAGTGTGATCTACATCACTTGCCATCGGGTCACGGGGACCGTTAGCATTGTGCATACCCCGCGATCGCTGCGCCCTCCTCGCGCGGGACCCTGGCATCGAGAGGAGGTCCGGTATTTCCGCCCCCGCCCCCCCCGCCCCGCCCGCCCGGACGTCGCGCAGTCGTCCGCCCTTGATCCTGGTCGCGAGCGACCGCGAGCCCTCGGCCACCGAGGCCGAGCGTGCGTTGTCGCGCCATGGCCACACCGTGTTCCGCGCCCATACCCCCCGGATCGCCCTCGAAGCTGCGCGCAGCGCGCAGCCCGACGTCGTCCTGGTGGACCGTCACTTGGCCCAGACCGACCCCCTGGCGCTGTGCCGCTCGCTGCGCGACGACCCCGAGGTGGGCCCGAGCACGCCCATCCTGATGATCACCGGCGACCGCCCCAACCTGGCCGAGCACCGCGCCGCCATCCGGGCCGGCGTGTGGGAGTTCCTGGTCGAGCCCTACCACCCCGACGAGCTGACGGGTCGCGTGGACGCCTACGTGCTGGCGCTCATGGACCTGCGGAAGACCGCGGCGGGCCCGCTGACCGACGCCACGGGCCTGTACACGACCGACGGGCTCGCCCGCCGGGCGCGCGAGCTCGCGATGCAGGCATTCCATCATCACGCGGGCATGGCC
>JBOHSV010000124.1:0-2364 GCA_050921735.1 Gemmatimonadales bacterium
CTCGAGCGGCGCGCCCGCCACCAGGGCGGCGCACGCCGCGGCGCCGAACACGTCGCCACATCCGGTGGGATCGCCGCCGCTGGTCGGGGCTCGGTCACCCCGCTCCACGGGGATGCGGGCGCTGCGAATGGCGTGTGCCTCCTCCACCGAGAAATACGCCGCCCCCCGCTCCCCCAGCGTCACGCACAGCGCCCGGCAGCCCCGGCCGAGCGCGGCGGCGGCGGCGCTCAGGGGTTCACGGCCCAGCTGGCGCATCTCGTCCTCGTTGAGCTGGACCACGTCGAAACATCCGAACCAGGCGGGCGCGTCCGGCAGCCGTTGCGGGACGCGAGTGCCGTCCGCTTCCTTGCCGAGAAACAGGCTGTGCAGGTCGGCGTAGATGAAGCGGGGGAACCCGCGACGCAGCAGGTGCGCCGTGTCGAGGTCGAGCTCGAACCCCGAGATGAAGTTGACGTACAGAGCGTCGAGATCCGCCACCTGGGGGCCGAGCTCGGGCCAGGTCCACGGCGGCACCCCGCCGCGCATCTGCTCGCAGCGCCGCTCGGCGTCGAGATAGCGCAGGGTGACCCGGTTGTTCGGGTCCGGCACCTCGATGAAGCGCGCGTCGGGCGCGGTGCGCCGGAGACTCCGCAGGAACGTATTGGCCTGGGGGGCGAGGTCGCGGCCGACCTTGATCAGGGGCACGATCGCCCACTCCTCGGGCAGGGTCGCGTCGAGGGCGGCGAGGGCGTACGCGATGCCGCCCCACTCCTCCACCGGGCCCTGCGCGGGATCGCGGCCGTAAATCGTATCCCACACCATCGAGCCGGCGACGCCGAGCCGCTTCACGGCCGCCCCCACCGGCGCTGCATGAACGCGGCCGCCGCCCCGTAGACGCCGGCGGTGCCCGCCAGCTCGCCCGGCACGATGCGGCAGGCGTCCACCGCGGGCTTGAAGGCCCGGCGCTTGACCTCGCTGCGCAGCGGCACGAACAGCCGGTCTCCTGCGAGCGTCACGCCGCCGCAGATCACGACCACGGCGGGATTGAAGATGTTGACCAGGCTGGCCACGCCCGCGCCCAGGAACTTCGCGGTATCGTGCACGACCTCCAGCGCCCACGCGTCGCCGTCGTGCGCCGCCTCGTACACCACCTGCGCGGTCACGCGGGACAGGTCGCCGTCCACGTACTGGGCCAGCGTGGTGTCGACGCCGGACTGCAGGCCTTCCACCGCGCGCGCCGCGATGGCGGGGCCCGAGGCGTAGGCTTCGAGGCAGCCGTAGTTACCGCACTTGCACCGCCGCCCGGTCGAATCGATGGTCATGTGGCCGATCTCGCCCGCGACGTCCGAGGCGCCATGGAAGATCCGCCCGCCGAGCACGATTCCGCCGCCGATGCCCGTGCCGATGGTGAGCCCGACCACCACGTCGGCGCCGCGCGCCGCGCCCCGCCACCACTCACCCAGAATGGCGCAATTGGCGTCGTTGTCGAGCTCGGCGGGGAGGTCGAGCGCCTGGCCCAGCCGATCGCGCAGCGGGAGGTCCACCCAGCCCAGGTTCGGGGTGAGCAGCACCAGGCCGCGCTTGGTGTCCAGCGGCCCGGGAGCGCCGATCCCGACGCCCGCGATCTCGCGGCCCCGCGCCTCGGTGAGCGACGCGCGCGCCAGCCGCACGATGCGGGTGATGATGGCGTCGGGGCCCTGCTCCGACAGGGTGGGCTCGGACACGAGCCCGACCACCTCGGCCCCGTCTTCCCGCACGGTGCCGACCACCAGGTTGGTGCCCCCGATATCAACCCCGACGACGTAGCGCACCGGTCTCCTCGACGGCGTGAAGGACGTGCTCGACGCTCAGCTCCCGCATGCAACGGTGATGGCCCAGCGGGCACGCGGGCGGGCCATGACGGTGGCAGGGCCGACACGGCAGGCCCTTGACGCCCAGCGCCTCGTCCCGCGGTCCGCGCGGCCCGAATCCGAACTCGGGCACGGTCGGGCCGAAGATCGCGACGGTCGGCGTCTCCACGGCCTGCGCCAGGTGCAGGGGCGCCGAGTCGTTGGTGACCAGGACGGCCGCCTGGCCGAGCAGCGCGCCGGCCTCGCGGAGCGACAGGGTGCCGCACGCGTTGACCGCCCGACCGCCGGCCCGCTCGACGGCCGCGACGATCTCCACGCCCAACGGTGCGTCCTCCGGGCCGCCGACGGTCACGATCGGGATCCCGCCCGAGGCCAGCCGGCACGCGAGCTGCGCGTAGTGCGGCCAGCGTTTGCTTCCCCAGATGGACCCCGGCGCGAGCGCGACAAAGCGGTCCCCGATGCCCGCCTCGCGCAGCAGCCGCTCGGCCGCCCGGCGGTCGGCGAGCGTGGCCGCGATGCTGGGGCGCGTCTGATG
>JBOHSV010000125.1:0-2028 GCA_050921735.1 Gemmatimonadales bacterium
GGACCGTGGCGCGCTCGGCGTCGGGCAACGCGGCGAGCGCGGGCGCGCCCACGTGGCCCAAGTTGAGCTGGAAGTCGCGGACGCCGGTGCGCCGCACGAGGTCCAGCGCGAGGTGCAGGACCTCCACGTCCGCGGCGACGTCGCCCTCGCCCACCAGCTCGCCGCCCACCTGGAGGATCTCGCGCGGCCGCCCGGCGCGCCCCTGATCGCGCTCGGGCTCCTGGCGGAACACCGTACCCGCGTAACACAGCCGCAGCGGGGCGGCGCGGTCGCCCAGCTTGGTAGCCACGATTCGGGCCACGCTCGCCGTGAAGTCGTAGCGCAGCGCGAGCAGGCGGCCGTCGCGGTCCAGAAAGCGGATCAGCCGGTCGCCCACTTCGGGCCCGCCGGCGCGCGCGAACACTTCGGCATATTCGAACGTGGGTGGAATGACCTCGTCGTAGCCCGCCGCCTCCAGCCGCTCCAGCATGTCCTGCTGGAGGAGGCGGCGGCGGCGGACGGCCTCGCCGGCCAGGTCGAGCGCGCCCGGGGGAATGGGCGCGATGCCGGCGCGGAGCGTCATGCGGTGGTCGTGTCGAGCAGGCGCACCTTGCCCACGCGGCGGCCGCGCATCTCGAGGATTTCGAACGTCGCGCTGCCGAGCGGGACGCGGTCGCCCGCGCGGGGCAGGCGGCCCAGGGCGCCGAACAGCAGGCCGCCCAGCGTGGTGTATTCCGAGGTGTCGAGCGACAGGCCCAGGACGGCGTTGACGTCACGGATCTCCATGGCGCCGGTGAGCACCCGCTGCTCGCCGGCCACCGGGGCCGCGGGCTCCGGCCGGTCGTACTCGTCGTAGATCTGCCCGACGATCTCCTCGAGGAGGTCTTCCATGGTGACCAGGCCGGCCACGCCCCCGAACTCGTCGAGCACCAGGGCGATGTGCGTCTTCTGGCGCTTCATGTCGGCCAGCACGTCTTCGACCTCGCGCGTGCCGGGGACGAACAGCGGCGGGCGCAGGATGGTCTCGAGGGTGCGGCGGTCGCGCGCGCGCAGGGCGGCGAGGAGGTCCTTGGCGTGCACGGTGCCGACCACGTCGTCGAGCGACGCGCGGTACACGGGGTACCGCGAGCGGCCGGCCTGCGCCACGCGGTCGGCGGCCTCCTCCAGCGAGAGGGTGACGGGGAAGGCCACCATCTCGGTGCGCGGGGTCACGACGTCACGGGCGTTCTTCTCGCTGAACTCGAACACGCCCTCGATCATGCGGGCGTCCTGGGCGTCGATGCGCCCCGTCTGCCGGGTCTGCTCGACGAGCATCATGATCTCTTCCGGCGAGTGCACGCGCTCCCGTTCGCTCGGCGCGCGGGCCCCGAACAGGCGCAGGATGCCGTTGGCCGTGCCGTTCAGCAGCCAGATGAACGGGTTGGTGGCGATGGTGAACAGGATGAGCGGCGGGGCCACCCAGCGGCTCGTCTGCTCGGGGTGCAGCAGGGCGAGCGCCTTGGGCGCCAGCTCTCCCAGCACGATGTGGAGGAAGGTGATGATCGCGAACGCGATCGTCACGGCCACCCCGTGCGTCGCGATCGGCGCGGCCCCGGCGGGGAGCCAGCGGAAGGCGCTCTCGATCGTGCTGGCGAGCGCGGGCTCGCCGATCCACCCGAGGCCCAGGCTGGCCAGGGTGATGCCGAGTTGGGTCCCCGAGATGTACTTGTCGAGCGATTGAATCGTGCGTTTGACCACCCTAGCTTTGCTGTCGCCCCGGCGGATCATGGCGTCGATCCGCGTGCGGCGGGCGGCCACGAGGGCGAACTCGGCGGCGACGAAGAACGCGTTGGCCGCGACCAGCAGGGCCACGGCGAGGAGCCGCAGCCACACCGCATCGAACATAGAGGCGGGAACATAGCCGGTGCTGAAGCGACTTCAAGCGCCGCCGTATGAAGCGGTCGCCCAACACGTTCCGCGCGGCGGAGCCGCCGACCCCGAGACCGAGGCCGCCGTGCGCGCCATCGTGGCGGACGTGCGGGCGCGCGGCGACGCCGCGGTGCGCGACCA
>JBOHSV010000126.1:0-2416 GCA_050921735.1 Gemmatimonadales bacterium
GGGCCGGCCGATCACCCAGGCGGCCGACCCGGTGTCGGCGTATCGCCGCCTGGTGGAGCAGCTGTGAGCCGGCCGGCCCGCGCGGCGTATCCGTGGGCGGCGGCGATCGCGCTCTGGGCCGCGCCGCTCGCGGGCCAGGCGACCCTGGCGGACGCGGCGCGCGAGGCGCGGGCGGGGTGGCTGGCGCACGATGCCGAAGCCGTTGTGGGGGAAGGGAGTAGGGTGGTGCTCCAGATTCCCGGGGCGGACCCCTCGGCGGCGGTCAGCCGGGCGCAGGCGATGGCGCTCCTGGCGCGGTACCTGCGGCCGGCCGTGGAGCGGGCGATGGAGATCGTGACGATTCGGGAGGTGGAAGACGGGCGGGGCTTCGTGGAGTTCGACCGGCGCTATGTGATCGCGGGGACGGCCGATGTGCGGCGGGAAACGCTGTTCCTGGGGTTCCGGCGGGTGGGCGGGCGCTGGGTGCTGGTGGAGCTGCGTCGCGCGCCGTAATCGCGCCCCTTGCGAGCACTTACGGGCCTGGGTATAGTGTAAGACTCGACCGGAATTTTTTCTCGCACGAGGGCCCGTGAAGGTACGTTCCAGCGTCCGACGCATCTGCGAGCACTGCAAGATTATCCGCCGGCAGGGCGTGATTCGCGTGATCTGCAAGCGTAATCCGAAGCACAAGCAGCGGCAGGGTTAGCCCATGGCACGGATTGCGGGCATCGATCTGCCGCGCGAGAAGAAGGTCCTGTACGCCCTGCCGTACATCTTCGGCATCGGGTCCAACAACGCGCGGAAGATTCTCGCGGAGACGGGGGTGAGCCCCGACGCGCGGGTGCGGGAGCTGCGGGACGCGGAGGTGGCGCGGCTGCGTCAGGTGATCGAGCGGGACTACAAGGTGGAGGGGGCGCTGCGCACCGAGACCGCGATGAATATCAAGCGGCTGATGGACATCGGGACGTACCGCGGCAGCCGGCACAAGAAGAACCTGCCCGTGCGGGGGCAGCGGAGCCACACGAATGCGCGCACGAAGAAGGGGCCGCGGCGCGCGATCGCCGGGAAGAAGAAGCCCACCCTGAAAAAGTAAGCGAGTCCATGACGGAACCGACGCCGACGCAACCGACGCCGCCCACCCCGCCGCCGAAGCCGGCGGGGGCCAAGCGCGCCAAGAAGCTGGTGGAGGCCGAGGGGATCGCCCACATCACGGCGACCTTCAACAATACCATCATCACGATCACGGACGCGCAGGGGAACGCGGTGGCCTGGGGGTCCTCGGGCAAGGCGGGGTTTCAGGGGTCGAAGAAGTCCACGCCGTTCGCCGCCACGGTGGCGGCCGAGCAGGCGGCCCGCGAGGCGCTGAGCCTCGGCATGAAGCGGGTCCACGTGCGGGTGCAGGGGCCCGGCTCGGGGCGGGAATCGGCGATCCAGGCGCTGGCCACCGCGGGGCTGCAGATCCGCTCCATCCGTGACGTCACCCCGATTCCGCACAACGGGTGCCGGCCGCCCAAGAAGCGGCGGGTCTAGGGATGGCGCGCTACACGGGGCCGGTGTGCAAGCTGTGCCGCCGGGAGGGGACCAAGCTGTTCCTCAAGGGGACGCGCTGTCTCACGGAGAAGTGCGCCATCGAGCGGCGCAGCTACGCCCCGGGGCAGCACGGGCAGTCCGGCGGCCGGCGGCGCAAGGCGTCGGAGTACGCCAAGCAGTTGCGCGAGAAGCAGAAGGTCAAACGGATCTACGGCCTGACCGAGCGGCAGTTCCGCAACCTGTTCGAGCGGGTGCTCAAGCAGCCCGGCATCACGGGCGAGCTGCTGCTCGTCGCGCTGGAGTCGCGCCTGGACAACATGGTTTACCGGATGGGGTTCGGCGCGTCGCGCAAGCAGGCCCGCCAGCTCGTGCGGCACCGCCACATCCAGGTGAACGGGCGGACGGTGGACGTTCCGTCGTACGCGGTGCGGCCGGGTGACGAAGTCCGCGTGGTCGAAGGGAGCCGCGAGCTGGTCCCGATCCGGGCCGCGCTCGAGCACTTCGGCCGCGGCCAGCCGGTGCCGTGGATTCAGGTGGATACCGACCAGGGGATCGGCAAGTTCGTGGAGCGGCCCACCCGCGACACGATTCCGATCGCCGCACACGAACAGTTAATCGTCGAGCTCTATTCCAAGTGATGACGACGCTTGATGTGACAGGGTTGGTCCGCCCGCATGTGGTGGAAATGACCAAGCGGGAAGACAACCCGAACGCCGCCGAGTTCCGGCTTCAGCCGCTCGAGCGGGGATACGGGTACACGCTGGGCAACTCGCTGCGCCGCATGCTGCTCTCGTCGCTGCGCGGGGCCGCCGTGTGGGCGTTCCGCCTGGACGGCGTCGTACACGAGCATCAGACCATGCCGGGGGTGGTGGAGGACGTGCACCAGATCATCCAGCGGCTCAAGCAG
>JBOHSV010000127.1:0-2000 GCA_050921735.1 Gemmatimonadales bacterium
ATCCTTGCCATCAAGCGGCCGGAGATCCGTGACGCCCTGCGGAAGTATCGAGACGCCCAGACTCGGACACTTATGGGCGAGACGGATCCTCGATCCTAGGACCGCTCCTCGCGTCGCCGCCAGACGCTGTAGTTGCCGAACGTCTCGACCCGGGCGAACTTCTCCCGGATGAATCCGTCTAGCGCCTTGGCTCCTTCGGGGCTCGGCACGTAGCCCGGGTCTTCCCGTAGCACGACGTATCGCACCCGGTGGCGCTCCAAGTCCTGCACGATGCGCGCCTGAACTTCCGCAGCGGTGGCGACGCCCGGAACCAGCTCGTGGTAGCGCGTACCGCTCCGGCGGCCGGCCAGGAAGTAGAACATCACGTCATTGAGCACCAGGTTGTCGTGCCGCACATTCCCAACGAAAACCCGCTCGTCGGGCGGCACGACCGCTTGGATGTACCGGATCGCCGCCTGCATCGGTGCCGCGCCGGGTCCGGCGACGATATGAGCGCCGCGCGGTGGGTCGAGGCTCGAGCCGGCCGGCCCCCTGACGGTTTCGACCAGGGCATCCGCCTTGGCTGCGAGGGCGCCCCAGACGAAGACGAGGCTCCACGCCGCCCCCAGCGCGAGGCCGGCCGCGCGAAGTCTCCCTCGCTCCGGGAGCTGGTGGAGCAGCCACGCGAAGAGCAAGAGCGCGGGAAACCAAGCCGGGACCATATGGGCGAGGTCCGACCGCACCCACGCGTACGGAAGCAGGAATATCCCGATCAGGGCCACGAACGCAACCGATCGTGCGTCGCCGCGGCCGGCCGCAGGCGCGGCGCGATGCCGGAAGACGAGCACGGACAAGGCGGAGGCAAAGGCGGCGACCGGAAAATAGAACCGGAGCCCGGTGCGCACGCCGGCCACATACTCGACGACGGAGATCCGCCCGGCCTGCAACGGACCGGTGTCGGGAAAGAGCGCGGGCAGCGGCAGGGAGCGCGTCACCGCGTACCCCGTGAAGGGGTAGATGACCAGGGCGTCGATGAGGTCTCGCGTCGGCACGCCGAGTGCCAGCAAGACGCCGACGCCCACCACGACCGGTCCCGCCACTGCGCCGAGATACAGCCCGAGTAAGCCGAGGCCGCGGGTCATGTCCCGGCGTGTATGCCTCTCCATCGTGGCGGGCGAGGAAGGCCGTCTCCGCCACCAGGAGGA
Organism: Gemmatimonadales bacterium; assembly: GCA_050921735.1. Taxonomy (GTDB): domain Bacteria; phylum Gemmatimonadota; class Gemmatimonadetes; order Gemmatimonadales; family GWC2-71-9; genus DATLXT01. The sequence goes on from JBOHSV010000127.1 coordinate 1,185, forward strand.
AGGCCGCGATGTCATGGCGAAAGAGGAACGTGAAGCCCAGCATGAGGCCGCTCATCACCAGAGCGACATGCGCCTGGGCTCTTGCAGGAACCTGAGCAAGAGGGCGGCGCTGCCCAGGCCGAGCACCAGGGCGGTCAGGATCGCGGCCCCGAGCGTGGCACCGGCTATTGCCCCCACCGCAATTGTCCACATGCCGGCCGCGAGCGTGGCAAGGGGAACCGGCAAGCGTAGCTGTCGGCCCATTCCGTACATCAGAATCGACGTCGCGAGGATGGCGGCCACGGAGCCCAGGCGCGACACGACCAGCGAGGTCCCGAAAACCTTGAAGAGGCCGGCCAGGAGGTAGAGCTGCCCGGGCGGGTAGATGGTCCAGAAGTCCCGGTACGGAAGATCGCCGTCCAGGATCCTCGCCGCGGCCAGGACGGGGATGGCCTCGTCATAGATGCTGAGGCCGCGGTTGAAGCCCAGCACGATATAGGCGAGGGACACTAGCGCCAGCGCCACCGCCGCCGGGCGAGTCTTCATCGATCGGGCGGATCGTCGCACGCGCGCGCCGTCAGGACAAGGGCAGTCGTGCTAGGATATCGCGCAGTTATGGTCGTGACCGGCTCGCCGAACAATCTCCACGGAGGTACGCCATGACCACCATGAGCCCGTTCCGGACCCAGCTCGAGCAGGCCGTCAACGCCCGGCACAGCCGCATGAACCCGTTCACCGAGAAGTGGGTGAACGGCGAGCTGACCCGCGCGCAGCTCGGCCAATGGGTGTGCCAGCACTACCAGTACGTCTCGCAGTTCGCGCGCTGGTGCGCCCTCG
>JBOHSV010000128.1:0-10572 GCA_050921735.1 Gemmatimonadales bacterium
AACCCGAGCTCGGCGAACGCGGAGCTCGCGCAAGTGAAACAGCGCTCGGCCGCCCTCGAGTCCGAGCTCGCCCGCCTCGCGCCCGAAGGCCGCGTGACCAGCGGCCGCGAGGCGGCGCTCGCCGCCCTGCTGGAGGACCAAATTGCCGTCATTGATGGGGAGCTCGTGCGCCTCGGCCTGCCCGAAATCCCGGCGCCCGAATCCCGCGTTCTGGACCTGTGGCGCGAACGGGTGGACCTGATGCACCAGTTGTACACGGTGCGGGTCACCCGCGCCGCCTATATGGGGCTGTGACGCCCCGGAGGAAGAAGGTGCGTATGACGAGCAACAAATGGATCGCGGGCGCCCTCGCCCTGCTGGCTGCGCTCCCGATGGCGGCGGCCGCACAGGAGGAGCCGCCACGCCCCCCCCGTGTGGACGTCGCCCCGCACCTGCTCAACTTCCACTTCAACCGTGGACGCCTGGGGATCGTCGTGCAGACGCGCGCGGACGCCCAGAACGATAAGATCGGCGCCCGCATCGAGGCCGTGACGCCCGGCGCCCCGGCCGACAAGGCCGGGCTCAAGGCCGGTGACATCATCACCCGCGTCAACGGCATCGCGCTGGCCAAGACCGGCGATGGCGACTCGCAGCCGGGCACGAAGCTGGTGCGCCTGGCGCAGGCGCTGGATCCCGGCGATACGGTGCGCGTCGAGTACCGCCGCGGCAACGAGCCACGCACGGCCACACTCGTGGCGGAAGACGTCGCCACGTCGTGGGACGTCGGACCGATGGTCGAGAACGTGCGGCGTTTCATGGTGGACAGCGTGCGGGGGCACATGATGGATTCGACGATCCGGCTCCACCTCGACACGGTCCGGTTCCGCCTCGACGAGATTGGCCCGGGGTTCGCGTTCGCGTTCGGCAGCCCGTGGGGTCAGCTCGACCTCGTGCGACTCAACCCCGATCTGGGTGAGTATTTCGGCACTCAGGAGGGCGTGCTCGTCGTCCGAGTGCCGGGCGAGGGCGAGCTGCCGCTCAAGGGCGGTGACGTGATCCTCGCGATCGACGGCCGGAAACCCACGTCGCCCGCGCACGCCATGCGGATCCTGCGGTCGTACGCGGAAGGCGAGACGGTGAAAATCGAGATCCTGCGCAAGCGGAGCCGCTCGACCGTCACGTGGTCCGTGCCCGAGCGCGAGGAGCGCGTACGGGGACACCTGCGGCGGGCGCCGCGGGGGGAGCAGACGTAACGAATACGGAATGGGGAGTGCGGAATGCGGAACGGAAGGCCGGTCAACTATTCCGCATTCCCCATTCCCCATTCCGCACTCCGCATTCCCTTCACCTCCCCGTCCCCATCAGAATCGCGTTTCCCAGCAGCTTCCAGGTGGACTGCGTCACGGCGCGGAACGTCGGGTCGTCGGCGAACAGGATCACGTGGCCGCGCCCGTGCGGCTCGACCGCCGCGTACACCGTCCGATCCAGCAGGCGCTCGCTGTTCCCCGGCCACTCGAAGCCCGAGATGATCACGTCCGGCCCCTTGAACACCACCGGATTCGCGCCCTCGCGGCTGGGCGTCAGGAAGCGCCCCGTCGCGAGGAGCACGGGGAGCTCCGCGTCGGCGTAGCCGTACGTCAGCCAGTGTGACCGATCGAGCGTCGCGCGGGCGATCACGCCGGGAACGGCGAGCGGCACGTCGCGGTTGGCGCCGGTGGGTGAGACGAGGGGCGGCCCGGGCTCCGCCGCGGGAGGCAGCGGGGCGGCGGAATCGGGCTGGAATCGCGCGGCCTCCTCGTTCTTGTCGGCGCCGTCCTCCCGGGCGCCGACGGCCCGCACGGACGTGAGCCCCACGTCCTTGTCGAGCAGCGGCGCCACGGCGCCTTTCACGGCGATCAACGCCCCGCCGCCCGCGACCCAGCTCTTGAGCCGGGCCAGGTCGTCTCCCTGGAACAGCGTGCGGAGCTCGCGCCCGCCCCCGTTCGGCAGGATCAGGACGTTGTAGTCCTCCAGACGCAGGCGGCCGAAGGCGGAGGCCCGGAAGGGCGTGAACGGCACACCCAGCCTCCGCTCCAGCACGAACCAGAGCCCGCCGTACCCCGTCTCCGACGTGCCGTCTCCCGCCAGCACGGCGATCCGGGGCCGGTGCAGTGGCCTCACCGACTGCGAGCCCGGGCCCGCGTCGCCGCTGTCGGGAAACGCGGTCTGGGCCGGAAACACCTCCACCGCCAGCTCGCCGGCCAGGGCAGCGAGCCGCTCGTGCACCGTCTCCGGGTTGCGCTCGGTGCGCACGACGAACGAGCCACGGGGGAAACTCCGGCCGCCGGCGCGGAGCGGGCGGGTGGCGACCGCCACGCGGAAGTCCTCCCCCGTGAGGCGGAGGGCGAGCGCGGTCGCGGCGATCCCGTCGGGCGCGAACACGTAGGCCGAGCGGGCGCGTGCCGCGGGCGCCACCGGGGCGAGCGTGTCGGCGAGGGTCACGAGCTCGCCAGCCACCGCCGGGGCGTCTTCGGTCCAGTACGCCTCCACACCGAACAGGAGCGGCAGAGCCCAGGCGGTGATGTCGTAGAACGACTCGCCTTCCGGGTCTTCGTGGTCCCCGCGACGGGCGTTCCGGGCCGCCTTGTCGAGCTCCTGGCGGACGAACGCGGAGTCGAGGCCGGGGGCGGGATCGAGCAGGGTGGTGGCGAGGCGGGCTTGAGGCTGCGCGAGGTCCACCACCAGGGCGCCGGCCGGGAACGTGCGGCGCGCCGGTGGCGCGCCGGGGCGCAGGTAGTCGTGCGCCGCACCCGACGAGAAGCTCCGGGCGGCGCGCCGGACCTCGATGTCGTGCCGCACCAGCACCTGGGCCAGGTCGAGCGGGCGGGCGGGGTCCCGCCCCGGCAGGAGCACGACGCGTTGGCGGCGCGCGCGGCGCGCCCCGGCCATCCCTGACGCGCGGAAGTCGTAATAGTCGCGCAGCAACGCCTCGCGGTTGCGCGCCGCGGTCTCCACGGTGGCGAGGGACGCGGTGACGTGGCGGGCGATGCCCCCGCGCAGCGTCGCGATCGAGCCGTCCTGCCGGCGCCAGACCAGGCCCTTGTTGCCGCCGGCGTCGGTCTCGTAGGTCATGCCGATGGCGCCGTTGAGCGACGGCCAGGAGTCCCAGTACCCCGGGTAGTGCAGGTCGAAGATGTCCCGCACGTAGTACTGCCATCCGTGGCGGTCGAAGGCCTCGGCGTTCCCGCGGCCGAACCGCTCGAGCCAGTCGCGGGTGGTCTGCGGCAGCGCGCTGTTGACCGGCAGCGCGGGTGGCGGGAAGAACATCTGCTCGGTCTGCCCGTGGTGGTCCACGAACACCTGGGGGCGCCAGGCGTGCATGGCGGCGACGATCGCGCGGGTCTCGACCTGGGTGACGCCGAGCGCGTCCCGGTTCAAATCGATCTGGAAGTGGTTGTTGTTGGTCTCCATGCCCCACGGGGCGTCGTGCTCGAGGGCCGCCGGGTCGGCCACCCCGGTGCCGAAGGCGTTATACCAGGCGACGAACCGCTCGTGGCTCTCCGGGTTGTGGGCCGGGTTGACGAGCACGACGACGTGGCGCAGCGCGTCGAGCGTGGCCGGCTCCTCGCTCGCGGCGAAGTGGTACAGCACCTGCATGGCGGCCTCGAAGGCCGCGCTCTCGTCGCCGTCGTTGGCGTAGTTGAGCCACACGACCACCGGGGTGGCGCGCGCGATGGCGGCGGCGCGCCGGGGGTCGGTGCGCCGGGGATCGGCGAGCTCCCGGACGGCGGCGCGGATCTCCTCGAGCCGCGCGATGTGCTCGGGCGCCGAAACCGCCGCGAGACGCAGGGCCCGCCCCTCTGCGCTGCGGCCGTACTCGAACACCCGGACGCGATCCGGGGCCGCCCGGGCGATCGAGTCCACCACGCGCTCCATGCGACCGTAGGTCGTGTGGAACGTTCCCGGCGCGTAGCCCAGCAGGGCGGCCGGGCGCGGCACCGCGGCGCGATACGGGCCGCGGGCGTAGAAGTCGAAGTCTTGGGCCGCGCCGGGACCGGCACACGCGAGCGTCGCGAGGAAAACGACGAAGGGGCGCTGCATGGCGCCCCAATGGTATCCGTGGGCCGGGCGGCTACGCTAGGGGTTGGACGGGCGCCGTCGCGCGGTCGGCAGCGCCTGGTCGAACGCGGCGAACTCGAACGGCTTGGCGATGCACGGGCGGCCGGCGGCGTCCAGAAATTGCCGCATGGGCGCCGCCATCAGGTCACCCGTGGTGAAGATCACGCGGCGCGCCGCCTCGGGGTCCTTCGACTGGAGCTCCCTGAACAGCTCCTCGCCGGAGAGATCGGGCATGCGCATGTCCACGATCACGGCGTCGAACGGGCTCGCGGTCAGGCGGGCGAGGGCGTCGTGCCCGCTCGCGGTCGCCTCGACGTCGTGGCCGCGCGCCGCGAGGTAGCGCTGCAGGGCGACCCGCACCGACATCTCGTCGTCCACGACGAGGATCCGCAGGCGGTCGGGCGAGTGCGCGGCGGCGGGCACGGCGGCGTACTCCCCGCTTCCCCGCACGGCGACCTGCGGCATATCGATGACGAAGCGCGCCCCGCCCCCGGCCACGTTCTCCGCCCAGATGCGGCCCTCGTGCTCGCGCACGATGCCGAGGGAGATCGAAAGGCCCAGGCCGGTGCCGGATCCCGGCGGCTTGGTGGTGAAGAACGGGTTGAAGATGCGTTCGAGCAGGTTCGCGGGAATGCCGGGCCCGGTGTCTTCGATCTCGATGCGAATCTGGCCGCCGTGGCGCCGCGTGCGGACCGTGAGGCGGTGGGCCTGCCGGGGCAGGCGTTCCATCGCCTGCTCGGCGTTCGTGAGCAGGTTGAGGAACACCTGCTGGAGCTGGTGGGCGTCGGCCATCGTGTCCGGCAGCTCCTCGTCGTAATCGCGCATCAGGTCGATGCCCCGCACGCGCAGCTCGTAGCTGCGCAGCTCGAGCGTGTCGTCGAGCACCTGGTTGACGGCCGTGGGGCCCTTCTCGGCTTTGTGCTGGCGGGCGAAGGTGAGGAGGTTCTGCACGATGCGCGACGCCCGCCGGGATTCCGTGTAGATGGTCTCGGCGGCCGTCTTCTGCTCCGGCGGGAGCCGCTTCTCGGTGAGCAGCAGCTGGGCGAAGGCGGCGATGCCCGCCAGCGGGTTGTTCAGCTCGTGCGCCACGCCCGACACCAGCTGCCCGATCGCGGACATCTTCTCCGACTGGATCAACTGCTCCTGCAGCATGCGCTGGTCGGTGACGTCGCGGATCAGGCACAGCACCTCCTCGTCCTTCTGGGGCGTGGAGTAGGTCACCGAGATGTAGCGGATCTCGCCGTCCTTGCGGTAGAACGTGGTCTCGAACAGGCCGGTCTCGCCCGCGAGGGCCTTCTGAAAGAACGCGAGCGCCTTGGGCAGCTCGTCGTCGGGCAGCATCGGCGCGAACCACTGCCCCACCAGCTCGTCCCGGGTGTAGCCCGAGATGATCTCCGCCGCGTGGTTCACGGTGGTGAACCGGCCGTTCGCGTCGAGCGTGACGATGGCGTCCGACGCCGACTCGAACAGATTGCGGTAGCGGGCCTCCGAGCGAGCCAGCGTTTCCTGATCGCGCTTCTGCTCGGTGATGTCGCGCAGCGTCGCGACCGTTCCCACGAGATCCGCGTCGATGACCAGGGGGACGCTCGACACGGCGACGTCCCGCACCTCGCCGCTCGGCCGGACGATCTGCGTGTCGTACCGCTGGGCCTCGCCCCCGAGCGCGCGGGCCTCGCAGGCCGCCACGTGGTCCCGCTCGGCGGGGACCACGATGTCGTCGATGGGGGTGCCGGAAAGGTCTTCGAGCGGGCGGCCCAGCAGCAGGGCCGCCGCCGGGTTCACGCTCAGGACCGAGCGGTCGGTGCCGGTGACCACCACCGCGTCTGCCAGGGTCGCCACGATCTGGCCCGCGATCTTGAGCGGGTCCAGCGGGCGTCGTGTCGGCGCGTCGGTGGCACGGGTGCCCTTGTCGGGCGAGGCGCGCCGGCCCTTAGTCATGCCGCGTAAGATGCCTCCATCGCGTCGCGCATCAACTCGAGACTGTGGCACGCCGCCTGGATCGCGCCCGCGACGTTCTCGCCCCGGGCGACGCAGCTCTTGATGATCTCGAGGGCGTGGACCGGGTGCTCGTCGTCGTACTTCGCATGCTCTTCCAGCCACCACCGGCCGCGCGGCCCGATCTTCTCGTTCTTCGCCAGGCCGCGCAGCGCCTTCTCCGAGATCTTCTGGGCGACCCCCTCGACCGCGTAGTTCGTCGCCGCCACCGCCTCGGCGAACGGCGCCTCGCGCCCGCGCTCCGTCAGGTACGCGTGGAACGTCCGCACCTGCGGATTCAGGGGCTCGGGCTTCTGAAACCGCTCCCGCGGCACGCTGAACCCGTCGCCCATCGCCCGCCACATCGCGTCGTGCCGACGCTCCACCCGGATGTTTTCGCGGAAGAATTCCTGCCCGTCGCTCGGCGACCGCCCCAGCAGCGTTTCCAGCCACTGCGGGAAGTCGCGGATGATCGGGTAGAAGCCGACGAGAAAGTTCTGGATCTGTCCGTCCACCAGCGCGTTCTCGGACGCGTCCACGACGACGCGCGCGTCGAGAATCGACTCGCGATACGGGTCCAAGGCGGCGTCGAGCTCCGCCACCCACGTGGGGTGCGGCGTCACCTTCACGGTCTGTGCTCCTCCCAAGGCGCTTGGTGGTCCCAACAACTGGGGCGGGCAGAACAGCCGTCCACATGGCCGGCACGTCCCACAGAGCCAGGACGGCCAGCCAGAATGTACGGCTAATCGTGCGCCGCGCAAAGCGTTAGCATCGCACTCCGCCGCCGGAAACTCTGCGACCTTTGACCACGTTGTATCTTGACGCAGTATCGTATCGATATATCTTATCCAAGACCTTGGAATGGGAGGAGTTATGGCGCGGTCTCAGGGGTGGGAGGGCTTCCCCTTCTTCGGGGCGCGCGGCTGGGGCGCCGGTTGGTCCCGACACCGCCGCCGCCGGTGGTTCGACGCCGGTGACATGAAGTACGTGATCCTCAAGCTCTTGCGCGACAAGCCGCGCCACGGCTACGAGGTCATGAAGGAGCTCGAGGAGCAGCTCCACGGCTGCTACTCCCCGTCACCGGGAACCGTCTATCCCACGCTCCAGTGGCTCGAAGACGAGGGGCTGGTGCACGCCAAGGAAGTGGACGGGAAGAAGGTGTACGAGATCACCGCCCGAGGCCGCGCCTTTCTCGATGAGCACCGCGACGTGGTGGATGAGATTTTCGCCCGGATGCGGGACACCGTGGAGCGGACCGTGGGTGGCGCGATGGGGGAGGTGAACCGGGCGCTCGGGGTCCTGGTGAAGCACGTGTACCGCGCGGGCTGGCGCGCACCCGACGACGCGGTGCGCAAGAACATCGCCGACGTCCTGGCGCGGGCGGCGGCCGAGATCGAGGTCCTCACGCGCTGAGATGCCGGGCCCGCAACGCCTCGATGGCCCGGGTGACGTACACCCGGGTCATCTGCTTTCGCCACGACAGCTCGAAGTCCGTATTGTCCAGCGGCTTGGACGGGCGGTACGCGGCGTCCGCCGCCGCCGCGCTCGGCTCGCGCTCGAGGGACGTCCCCACGAGCTCCGCGCCGGCCTCGGGGACCTCCTGCGGCCAGCTGGCCACCCCGCCCAGAACGATCCGCGCCGCGGCCACGGTGGGCCCGTTCCACTGCACCCAGGCCGCGACGCCGAGGACGGGGAAGTCGAACGAGCCGCGCCGCCGCAGCTTGTGGTACACCGCGTCCCAGCCGTTCGGGGCGGGGAGGCGGACCTCGGCCAGGAGCTCGTCCGGCTGCTTCGTGAGGTAATCGATCCCGTCGTTGTGGTAGAACCGGGCGGCGGGTACGACCCGCTCCCCCCCCGAGGCCACCAGCCGGTACTCGGCGCCCAGCGCGACCATCACGGGCGCCACGTCCGACGAGCTCACCGCCCAGCAGCGCGGGCTCGAGGGCGCCACCCAGCAGATCTTGCCGTCCTTCTTCATGCAGAAATCGATCGCCTTGCGCCACTCGTAGGACTGGTCGTAGTAGTTGCACCGCGTGTCGAGGCAGAGATTGCCGCCCAGCGTTCCCATGTTGCGGAGCAACGGCGTCGACACGAGCTCGGCGGCGCGCCCGACGGCCGGGGCGGATTGGCGAATGGTCGGATGGGCGGATACCTCGGTCAGGGTGAGGCAGGCCCCGAGCACGACGCGATCCGCCGATCCGCCGATCCGCGCATCCGCCCGCAGCTCCGGAATCCCCATCAGGGAGATGACCGTCTTCGGCTCCTGGTGCCGTCGCTTCATGTTGGGGTAGAGATCGGTCCCGCCGGCGACGTACATGCCCTCCGGCCCGGCGTCGGCCTTCATGCGGAGCGCCTCGCGCAGCGTGGTGGGCTGGAGGTATCGGAAGGCGGGCAGCCGGAGCACTAGGGCGTCCCCGCCGTTGCCGCCGGCCGCCGCCGCTTGCCGCCCTCCGCCGCCGTGCCGTCGCCGCCGGCCCAGGGGGGCGGCACCCGCGTGGGGTCGCCGAAGGCGATCTCGGGGAAGGTCGTGGGCCCCACGCGTCCCTCTTCCCCCTTGGCCCGGCGCTTCAGGGCCTTGAGCACTTTCTCCGGCGTGATCGGGATTTCGTCCACGCGGACGCCCACCGCGTCGTACACGGCGTTGGCGATGGCCGGCGGCACCGGGAGCAGCGGGCCCTGGCCCACTTCCTTGGCTCCGAATGGCCCGTTGGGGTCGGGATCCTCGACCAGGTAGGTGACCACGTCGCACATCTCGAGCGTGGTCGGACTCTTGTATTCCAGCATGCTCGGCATCTTGTGCACCACGTGGCGGTTCTCCCGGTAGGCCATCTCTTCCATCAGGGCCTCACCCAGCCCCATGTACACCGAGCCCTCGACCTGGCCGATCACCGCGGCCGCGTTGATGCACCTGCCCACGTCGTGGGCGATCCAGATGCGCGGCACCACGACGATGCCGGTCTCGACGTCGACGTCCACTTCGGCGACGGCCGCGCTGTAGGAGTACGCGGGCGACGGCCCCACGCCCGCACCCCGATACCGGCCCGCGCCCTGGGGCGGCGTGTAGGACCCCACCGTTCCCACGGTGCCCTCGGCGGCCTCGGCGAGCTGCACCGCTTGGGCGAACGGGATCCCGCGCTCCGGATCCCGGGCGTCGAATATCCGCCCGCCCCCGAACCCGAGGTGCCGCTCGGGCACGTCGAGCGTGCGCGCGGCGTGCCGCGCGAGTATCGCCCGGGCCCGCCGGGCGGCTTCGAGCGCGGCGTTGCCGCTCATCAGCGTTACGCGCGAGGAGTAGCTCCCCAGGTCCACGGGCGTGAGATCCGTGTCGGCCGTGACGACCGCGATGTCGCCGGGATCGAGACCGAGCACCTCCGCCACGATGTACGCCAGGATGGAATCGGAGCCCTGGCCGATCTCGGTGGAGCCGCAGAACACCGTGACGCCGCCGCCGCGGTCGCATTTCAGCTGGACGCCCGAGTGCGGCATGTTGTTCCAGTAGATCGGCAAGCCGGCGCCGGAGATGTAGCTCGAGCACGCGAGCCCCACGCCCCGGCCGGTGGGCAGCCGGCGGAACGTGCGCTTCCAGTCCGACGCGGCCACCACCTTGTCGATGCACGCGCCGAGGCCCATCGAGCCCACGCGGAGGTAGTTCGCCGTGAGGGCGCCGGGCGGCACGAGGTGGCGCCGGCGGAGCTCGGCGGGATCGAGCCCCAGCTGCTCGGCGATCTTGTCCAGCTGCACCTCGAGGGCGTAGCGCGGCTGGGGCGTGCCGTGCCCGCGCTTCGGCCCGCACGGCGCCTTGTTGGTGAACGCCCGCGCGCCCTCGAACTTGTAGCGGGGAACGTCGTACGTGACGGTCTGGAGGGCGCCCGTGTAGTAGGTGCTGGCCACGCCGTAGGACCCGTAGCCGCCGCCGTCGAGCAGGGAGCGAAAGTGCATCGCGGTGATGGCGCCGTCCCGCGTCACGCCCGTCTTGACCCACATCAGCGTGGGGTGCCGCCCGCGGTGGCAGTAGAACACTTCTTCGCGCGTCAGCGTGCATTTCACCGGCCGGCCGGTGAGCATCGCCATCCGCGCCACCACGATCTCGTGGCTGAACGGATCGCTCTTGCCGCCGAAGCCGCCGCCGTTGGGCGTGGCGATCACGCGGATCCGCGCCGGCGGCAGCGCGAGGACCTTGGCGAGCGCGCGATGCACGTAGTGCGGCGTCTGCGTGGACGACCACAGCGTGAGCTTGCCGTCGGGCGACCACTGCGCCAGCGCGGCGTGCTGCTCCATCGGCAGGTGGGTGTTGCCGCCGAAAAAGAAAAGGTCCTCGAAGACGTCGTCGGCCGCGGCGAATCCTTCCGCCATGTCACCGAACTCGAGGCTGATCAGCTTGTGCAGGTTGCCCGAATCGCCGTAGTCGTGGATCCGCGGCTCGGGATTGGCCACGGCCTCCTCGGGCGACCCGAACGACTTGAGGGGAAGATACTCGACCTTGATCAGCTCCAGCGCCGCGGTGGCTGTTTCTTCGCTCGT
>JBOHSV010000129.1:0-8773 GCA_050921735.1 Gemmatimonadales bacterium
GTCGCGAGCAGCGCGAGGAACGCCACGATCGCCAGGCCGCGGGCCAGCCGCCGCGGCCGCGTCGCCGGGCTCCGGTCAGCGGGGGCGGTCGGGGACGAGGGCATGGTGGAAGGCGCGAGACGTCACGTAGCGGGTGTGAAAGACCGTCCAGTCCTCCGGGTGGCGACGATACGCCGGATCGTCCTCCAGGCGGCCCGGCGCGCGGCCGTACGTCGTCAGGCCGTGGTACGGCAGCGGGAGGACCGTGGTGGAGAATCCGGTGTTGTAGTCCCCGTCCTTCACCCAGCCGTCGCCGACGAGCACGAAGTCGCGCGTCCACCCCCGAGGCGGCGGTGGGAGGGCAGGGAAGCGCAGCGCCAATTCGTCTCCCGCGTTCATGATAACATACCGGTCGTCGATCGCCTCGATCAACACGCGCACATCGCCGAAGCGCGTGTAGTACCCGACGAGATCCCGCCACTGCGGTACGACGGCGGCGATGGTGCCGTAATCCGGCCACTCGGGCTCCCGCCGCCCGCCCTCGACGGCCGAGAAGCCGCGGTAGCGCAGCGCGGCGTGGCTGGGGAGGAGACGCCGCGTGGCGACAGGCACGTCGGGCCGGCCCGCCGCCCACGCGATCCGGTCCCAGTAGATCTCCATGTTGGTGCGCAGGCGCACGCGGCGCTCCGTGCCGGCGCGGAACACGCCCTCGAGCGGGATCAGCATGGTCTTCGTCTTGCCGCCGGGGAATCCCAGATCGGCTTCGACCGTGGCCCATCCGCCGGTCCCATCCGGCACCTCCAGCCGCACGCCGCGCGGTGGGGCGCGGTCACCCTGACTGGCGGCGACGTTGATCGACGCATCGGTGGGGTACACCCACCCGGACGCCACCAGCCACAGCGGGCCTCGGGTTGGCGCCTCGTCGCCCACCGCGACTTCGACGTAGTGGTCCGTGGCGATGCCCTGATAGGGTCCCAGCTCGAACGTGTCCAGGAACCGCCCGTCCAGCGCGCGGACCAGATCGGTCACGTCGCGGCGCTGCTGATCCCAGGCACCGGCGACGGGGCGGAGGGGGCCCAGCAGGTGCACGGCGGGGTCGGGCGCGGGCAGCGTGAACCGCTCGTCGACGAATGCCTCCGTGCCCGCCGGATGGTCCACCGCCATCAGCGCGATGTGATCGAAGAAATGCGTCTCCCACAGCTCCGCGGTGATGCGCACGTCGTAGAAGCCGTCCCGCGCCGCCAGCTGGTCGCCGCGGATCCTGACCCAGTCCTCGCTGTGGATCACGGCTGCCTCACCCTGCGCGTTGATCCGGAGGCCCAGCGCCGTGCGCCACAAGAAATCGGTCACGAACTGCATCTCCTCCCCGTCGAACGCGAACACCCAGGGGCAGGAACCCTTGAGCCGCTGGCGGGTGAGGATGGTCTCGTTGATAGCGGCGAGGTTGAACTCGGCCTGCACGCTGCCGTTGGGCCAGATGATCCGCGCGACGTGCACCGCCGGGTGCTCCCCCAGACCGAAGTGCACGGCCGGCCCCTGGATCGCCTGCTTCCGGTAGAGCAGCCCGGCGCGCACCTCGATCTCACCCCCGATGCCGAACGGGTTGATCCGGCGGTCGCCGGTGGCGGCCGCGGCGCGAGGCCGAATGACGGCAGAGTAGTAGTCCTTCGTCCCTCGGTTGGCGAGCCACCGCGGGGCGCCGTCGGGGGAAATCCCGAACAGGTCGAGCCGGCCCTCCCCGCTCAGGTCGGCCACGTCCGTGATTCGGAGACCGAGCGAGGCATGCGGCCGCAGCCCCAGGGACGTTCTCAGCCAGACCTGCGTGCCGCCGGGCGCGGAGGCCACGAGGTCGACGTCGCCGTTGTTGTCCAGGTCGGCGACGAACAGCCGTGCGGCGAAGCCGCCCGCCCCGCCCCCGCCCCCGCCCCCGCCCGGCCAGTGGCCCAGCACCTCGGTTTCCCACCCGTCCGGGGCCACCGCGAGGCGGGTCAGCGTGCCTTCCCCCCGGAGCACGATCAGGTCGTGGGTCGCGTCGGCATTCCAGTCGGCCACGGCGATGGCGCGGACGGAGCCGAGCGTGTCTGGAACGGGGTACGGCCGAAACTGCGGGACGCGGGACCGGTCATTGAGGAAGACGTGCAGGCGGCCGTCCGCATCGAGCAGTGCCGCATCGGGGTCGCCGTCGGCATCCCAGTCGGCCCACACGAAATCGCGCAGTCGCCGGATTTCCTCAAACCCCTCCCGTCGCGTGAACGTCCCGTCGCCACGGTTCCGGAGCACGACCGGGGGACCCTCGACGGTCCCGAGGACGAGGTCCAGGTCGCCTTCCAGATCCAGATCCGCAGCCCAGACGCCCGCGTACGCACCCCGGGCCACGGCGGGCGGGATCGCCGTGCGCGTGACGTCTCTGAAGGCACCCGCGTCGTCCTGCCGCAGGAGGCGCATCCCGCCCGGGCCCGCCAGCGCCAGGTCGACGCGAAAGTCATAGTCGTAATCCAGCGGAGCGACGCCGGTTGCCGTGCCGGGGAGGGCGAACGCCGCGGTCACGGCGGGGTCGCTGGAGATCCACACGGCCCCACGGCCCCCACGGCTCCCACGGCCGGCCGCGACCAGGGTCAGCGGGACCTCCTCACTCAGCCACAGCGCCCGCACCCACGCAAGCGGTCCCTCACCGATGGCGAGCGTCTCCGCCACGAACTCGAGCCCGGTGTCCGGGAGCGCGGGCTGTGCGGTCGGGGCCGGAAGCCGAAGGAAGCGGGTCAACAGGACATCGGCGCCCCCCGGCGCCGTCCGCACTAGGTCCGCGTCGTCCCGGTACGCGGGGAGGCTCTGCAGCTCGGTCTGGAGAAAGGCGAGCTGCGTGGCGGCACCCCGGAAATCGCCGCGCCCGGCCGCCGCTCGCACCCGTCGGAGCTCGGCCCCGGCACCCGCCGCGCGGAGACCGGCACGCCCCGCGATCCGCTCGAGCGCCTGCATGAGGGTCTCACGATCCTGCTGCTGGGCGGCGAGGCGGGCCCGCTCGAGGCGGGCGACCAGGTTGCCGGGCTCGACCGCCAGCAGCCGATCGATCAGCGCGGCGGCCTCGCCGCCGCTCGCCGGTCCGGCCTCCTGCTCTACGATTTGCGCCAGGAGATACAGCGCCTTGAGGTTCCGCTGGTCGAGCTCGACGGCGCGGCGTAGATACTGCGTCGCAGAATCCAGGAAGCCCCGCTCGCGGGTGACGAGGGCGGACAGCAGGTGGATGCCGCTGTGCTCCGGCGCCAGCATCCGGGCGCGGTGCAGGCGGGCGGCGGCCTCGTCGAGCTCGCGCCGCTGCAGCGCGACCAGCCCGAGGTCGGCCCAGCCGGCAGGCTCGCCGGGCGCGAGCTCCGTGACCCGGCGCAGCGCGGCTTCCGCGAGACCCGTCTCGCCCACCTGGACGGCCGCCACCGCGGTGTAGAACGCCGTCACGGCCTCCGCATACTCGGGAGACATCGGGTCGGGGAGGCCGGTGCCTCGGTCGCAGGTCGCGACGGCGAGGCCCAGCAGAAGGGCGGCGGGCACGCGGGCAGGCGGTCTCACGGCATCCTGGTTGACGGGTGCGCCGGAAGCTAGAATCCACGACATGACGTGTCCAGACAAGCGGGTCCTGACCGCGTTGCTGAGCGTCGCGCTGAGCGGGTGTGGCGACTCCGGAGGTCCTTCACCGCCCCCGCTGCCGATCACGCTACCCGCCGGGTTCACCGTCGAGGTATTCGCCAGCGGCCTCCAGTTTCCGACGTCCATCGCGTTCCCGCCCGACGGTTCGAACCGGCTCTTCGTGAACGAGCTGCAGTCCGGTCGGGTGCGGATCGTCCAGGACGGCGTGTTGCTCCCCCAGCCCTTCGCGCAGGTCGTGACGAACACGACGGGCACGTTCCCCGTCGAGGGAGAAAACGGGCTGCTGGGCATCGCGGTCGATCCGCAGTACGCCATCAACCGCTACGTGTACGTCACGTTTGCCACGCGCACCGACACGGGCACCTTCGCCACCGTCGCGCGGTTCACCGACGTGAACAACCACGGCGAAGACTTCACCGTGCTCCTAGACGGGATTCCGAGCGCCCCCGGCCACCAGATCGAGAGCCTGGTCTTCGGGCCGGACGGCATGCTCTACGTCTCCACGGGTGACGCGTTCCTGGCGGACCAGGCGCAGGATCCCGACTCCTTCCCGGGCAAGATCCTGCGCATGCAGCCGGACGGGGGCCTGCCGGGGGACAATCCGTTTCCCGGCTCCTACACGTACGCCTATGGGTTCCGGAACTGCTTCGACCTGGTGTTCGACGCGGCGGGCGAGCTGTTCTCCACCGACAACGGCCCCGATCGCGACGACGAACTGAATCGGATCGTGGCCGGGGGCAACTACGGGTGGCCGGTGGAGCTCGGCGAGACGACGGACCCGGCGTACGTCACCCCGTTACACGTGTGGAGCCAGATCGTCGCTCCCGGCGGCATGGCGTTCTACACGGGAACGGAGTTTCCGGCGGCGTTTCGGGGTAAGCTGTTCGTGGTGCTGTTTGGAGGCACGTTTTCTCAGGGGCCCAGCGACCGGGCCAAGCGCGTGCAGGTCGTGGATCTGACCTCGACGCCGCCGCGACTCGAGGACTTCGCCGTGTACGCCTTCGCAGGCATCGGCAACCCGCTGGATCTCGCGCAAGGTCCCGACGGGAGCCTGTTTCTGAGCGACATCTTCCAGGGACGAATCTACCGGATCACCTACACCGGGTGAGGGGCCGTTCGATCGCCCCGCCTCCCCCCGGCGCTACGGCACGGTCGCCAGCTCGATGACGTAGCTCTCCATCGGCTCCAGCGTGGGCGCGGGGACGTAGTCCCGAACCCGTCCATCGGACCCCAGCACGAGCGGCTCCGCCTGCCGGCCGTCGAGCAGGCTCGTGGCTGCATATCGGCCGGGCGGCAGCACACCGCCCTCGGATGCGAGGCTTACCCCCGCGAGCCGGGCGGTGCCCAGGTTCGCGATCACCATCACGGCGCGCGCGCCGTCCCGCCGGACGTACGCCGCGACCGCGTCGTGGCTCGCGCTGAGCGCGACCAGCTCACCGGCGCCGAGCGTCGGGTGTTCGGCGCGCAGGCGGATCAGCCGGCGGTAGAGGTTGAGGAGTGAGTGGGCGTCGGCCTCCTGCGTCTCGACGTTCGCGGTGAAGGAGTCAGGGTGCAGGGGCTCCCAGGCGGTGCCGCGTGTGAAGCCCGCGGCCGGCCCGCGCGTCCAGTGCATCGGCGTCCGCAGGCGGGGGTCCGGCTTGTCGCCGGTCATCCCGATCTCCTCGCCGTAATAAACGAACGGCAGTCCGGGCAGCGTGAGCAGGAGGGTGGCCGCGAGCCGGGCGCGCGCCACGTCGCCGCCGAGCGCGGTGACCGTGCGGGTCTGATCGTGGTTGCGCAGGAAGGGCGCCCAGCTTCCGGCGGGAGCGTCCCGCTGGAGCCGCAGAAACGGGCGGAGGAGTCCCCGCGCGGACCCGGTGCGTACGGACTCGATAATCGCATCCGACGCCTCGAAGGCGAAATAGGCGTCCAGCTGATCGGGATAGTACGGCAGCATCGCGCCGATGCTGTCCCACACTTCGCCGATGGTAAAGGCGTCCGGCGCGACGCGGCGGAGGTGGGCGGCGAACTCGCGCAGGAATTCGTGCGTGGCGGGCACGTGCTCGACGACCCGACCGTCGTCCCGCTCCACCAGGTGCTTGATGGCGTCGAGCCGGAAACCGTCTACGCCCATCTCCTCGATCCAAAAGGTCGCGACCTTCTTCGCTTCCTCCCGGACGGCGGGGGTCTCGTAGTTCAGATCCGGCATCCCGCTCCAGAAGAACCCGTAGTAGTACTCGTCCCGCACGGGCGAGCGGTGCCAGTTGTCGCCACCCCAGGGATTCTTCACCCCGGGATGGTCGGCCGACCACAGGAACCAGTCGCGGTACGGCGAGCCGGGATCGCGCAGCGCCTCCCGAAAAGTCGGGTGCTCGCTGGAGGCATGGTTCAGGACCAGATCCACCAGCACGCGGATACCCCGCCGGTGGGCCTCCCGCACCAGGCGCTTGAAGTCCGCGTTGGTGCCGTAGTCGGGCTCGACCCGGTAATAGTCCGTCACGTCATAGCCGTGATAGCTGGGGGATTCGGTCACCGGCATGAGCCAGATGCACCGGGCGCCGAGCCCGCCGACATAGTCGAGCTTCTGGACGAGTCCGTTCAGGTCGCCGATGCCGTCACCGTCGCTGTCGTAGAACGAGCGGACGAAGATCTCGTAGCACACGGCGCCGCGCTGCCACGCCACCCGCGAGGGAGCGCCGCAGGCGAGGAGGGCGGCTGAGAGCGCCGCGAGAACGATCCGGGGCATGGCGGTCCCTCTTCACAACCTCACGAGCCGCGAACAAGTTATCCGCTCCCCATCCGGCAGGCCAATGGAGCAGCCGCGCCTGAGCTTCTGGCAGATGTTCAACATGAGCTTCGGGTTTCTCGGCATCCAGTTCGGCTGGGGGCTGCAGCTCGCGAACATGTCGGCGATCTACGAGCGGCTGGGGGCCCGGCCCGACGAGGTGCCGCTGTTGTGGCTGGCGGCGCCGGTCACGGGCCTCGTCGTGCAGCCGATCATCGGCGCGCTCAGCGACCGCACCTGGGGCCGCCTCGGACGCCGACGCCCCTATTTCCTCACCGGCGCCATCCTCTCCTCCGTGGCGCTGTTCTTCATGCCGACGTCGAGCGCCCTGTGGATGGCGGCGGGCCTGCTCTGGGTCCTGGACGCCTCGATCAACGTGTCGATGGAGCCGTTCCGCGCCTTCGTGGCGGACAAGCTCGACGCCGGGCAGCGCACGGCGGGCTACGTGCTGCAGTCGTTCTTCATCGGCGTGGGCGCCAGTCTGGCGAACGCGCTCCCGTTCCTGTTCGGCTGGCTCGGCGTGGAGGGGAGCACCGAGAGCGGAATCCCGCTGTCGGTGAAGTACGCGTTCCAGGTCGGCGCGCTGGTGTTCCTCCTGGCGGTGCTCTGGACCGTGGCGACCACGGGGGAGCGTCCCCCCGAGGACCTGGAAGCCTGGGCGCGGGAGCGGCGCGCGCGGCGCGGCATCGGACCGCTGGTGCGCGAAATCGGCTCCGCCATCCGCGACATGCCCGCCACGATGCGGCAGCTCGCCCTGGTCCAGCTGTTTACCTGGTTGGGCCTGTTTTGCATGTGGCTGTTCTTCGTCCCGGCCACGGCCCGACATGTGTTCGGCGCGACCGACCCGCAGTCGCCCCTGTACACGCAGGGGATCGAGTGGGGCGGCTTCGCCTTCGCCTTCTACTCCGTCACCTGTTTCCTCGTCGCGCTGGTGCTGCCGCGCCTGGCCGCCGCGACCAGCCGCAAGGCGGTGCACGCCGCCGCGCTCGCCTGTGGCGGCGCCGCCCTGCTCTCGGTCTACCTGATCCGGGACCAGTACCTGCTCCTGCTCACCATGGTCGGGGTGGGAATCGCCTGGGCGTCCATTCTGTGCATGCCCTACGCCATCCTCTCGACGGCCGTACCGGCCCGGCGGATGGGCGTCTATATGGGGGTGTTCAACTTCTTCATCGTCATTCCCGAGATCGCCGCTTCGGTCGGCTTCGGCCCCCTCATCCGCCTCGCGTTCGGAGAAGGGAACCCGAACGCGCCGCTCTACGTCGTCATGCTCGGCGGCGCCTCTCTGCTCGCGGCCGGCGCCTGCGTGGGGCTGGTCCGGGACCTCGGCTGACGCGCGCTCTGGCGCGGCGCACCCCCGTCCCGTATCGTGCCGACTTCCTGGCGCGGGGGCTGGTCCAACCGTGACGTGACTTGACGGCCGGGTACGGCTCTTCAATAGTAGCGGCGGCGGCCAGGTAACCGCCTCCTCTTTCCCCGGGACCCGAGGTGCCAGATGGCGGATGTCCAGTGGGCCCGCTTGCGCACGGACGTGCAATCCCCCCTTCGGCGCGGTGCGTGGTACAGAATCCTCAAGCTGGGGGCGGCTGAAGCCACCGTGGAGGTCAAAGGCAAGCCGGTGACGGTCGCCCGTACCGTGCTCGAGATCGTGCCCGCCCCGCGGCTGCAGTGGACGGTGGTCCCCAGTCCCCGCAACGCGCCGCGGTTCCCCAGCAGCTGGGGCCCCCATTACGCGGTCTGCCCGAACTGCCGCGACCGGGCGCCGCTCGGCGGCAGGCCCGCGAGCATGCGATGCGGCCGCTGTAACGGCCTGTTCGACATCGGCTGGAACGAGCCCTACCTCGCGGCGTGCTGATCCACCGAGCCGTCCCACCGCGGGGCTAGCGGGTCGGGACGCGGGCGCCGGGTGGCGCGCGGGGGGCGGGTCCGTGTAAGATGCTACGGCACCGCGCCCCCTTTCACCATCGAGAACGCCACCAGACCGATGACGCAGGTCGCCCCGGACGCCATCCGCCTCAAGGGTCTCGAAGGCATCGTCGCCAACGAATCCGCGATCTGCTACGTCTTCGGCGAAGAAGGCCGCCTGATCTATCGCGGCTTCGACATTCACGATCTCGCCGAGCACTCGACCTTCGAAGAGACCGCGTATCTGCTGCTCCACGGCGACCTGCCCACCCGCGACCAGCTGAAGGGGTTCACCGCCGAGCTGAAGACGGCCCGCACGCTCGACCGCGTGGTGCAGCGGGTGCTCCGGGAGGCGCCCGCCGCGTCGAATCCGATGAACGTGCTGCGGACGGCGGTGAGCGCGGCGGTGTTCGTGGACCCCGACAAGGGGGACAACTCGCCGCCGGCCGCGCGCCGCAAGGCGGCGCGGCTGATCGCGCAGCTGCCGAC
>JBOHSV010000130.1:0-5084 GCA_050921735.1 Gemmatimonadales bacterium
GAGCGGACGGGTGGGGGGGCGGGGGGCGCGCCCGTGGCCGTGTTGCGGGGAGCGGTCATTGGCTCAAAGATAACGACGTCGCACGAAGGCGGCGAACGCCGGCGTCGAACGAACCGCGTCGAACGGAGGCGTGACATGCGTGGGAACGTGACTCTTGGAGCGCTCGTCCCGGGTCTGGTCGGGCTGTGGGGCTGCACGCCGGCTCCGCCGCCACCGTCACCCGAGCCAGCCGAAATCCGCGCCCTGTGGGTGGTGCGATACACGCTCGCGCACCCCGACAGCGCGCGCGCCATGGTACGGCGCGCGGCGGAGGCAGGATTCAACACGTTGATCGTACAGGTCCGCGGCCGGGGCGACGCGTATTACCGGGGCCGCTGGGAGCCCCCCCCGCCGACCCTCGCGCGGCGGGACGACTACGACGCGCTGGCGAGCACCCTGCGCGAAGCGCGCCGCCGCGGCCTCCGGGTGCACGCCTGGATCAACACCCAGCTCGTGGCGAACGCCGACACGTTGCCGCGGGACTCCTCGCACTTCATCTACCGCCGGCCCGATCTCCTCGCGGTCCCGAAGGCGTTGGCCCGCGATCTGTACGACCGGGACCCGCGTGACCCCGCCTACCTGCAGGCGCTCGCGGAGTACGCGCAGGCGAACCGCGATCACGTGGAGGGGCTCTACACGAGCCCCGCGGCGCCCGAGGTCAAGGAGCACATCTATTCGATCTGGATCGATCTCCTGGAGCGGTACGAGTTGGCCGGGCTGCACTTCGACTACGTGCGCTATCCGGCGCCGGACTACGACTACTCGCGCGTCGCGCTCGAGCGGTTCCGCGACTGGCTCGTGCCTCACCTCCCCGACACGACGCGGATGCGCCTGGCGGGGCTGGCCGTGGGCGATCCCCTGGTGTACACGGACGCGTTCCCGGACGCATGGGACCGCTTCCGCCGGCTCCAGATCACCGAGCTCGTGGAGCGGATCTACCACGGCGTGAAGAAGCGCAAGCCGGGGGTGCTGGTGAGCGCGGCCGTGTTCGCGGACGCCACCGACGCCTACGCGCGGCGCTTTCAGGACTGGCACGAGTGGTTGCGGCGCGGAATTCTCGACGTGGCGTGCCCGATGGCCTACACGGACAGCGCGGCGCTGTTCCGCGAGCGGATCCAGACGGCGGTGCAGGCGGCGGCCGGCGGCGCGCGCGTGTGGGCCGGGATCGGGGCCTACCGCAACCCGGTCGACAGTACGCTGGAGCAGATCCGCATCGCGCGCGAGCTGGGCGCCGCCGGTGTCGTGCTGTTCTCCTACAACTTCATGGTGCGGGGCGACAGCGCGACTCCGGGGCTGGCCTACCTTCGCGCTGTTGCCGAGCGGGCGTTCGCCGCGACCTACGGCGCGCCGAGCCGGTAGCCCAAGCCGACCTGGATGCCCGCGATCCAGTTGTCGCCCGCCCCGTTCCCGGGCTCGGGCACGTAGTCGAGCGTCCCGTCGGTGCGGAGCACGAGGGTGCGGGTGAGCCCGATGCGGAATCCGAACAGGCCCGCCACGCCCGCGTCGTTCTCGTCGAAGTCGCCGCCGTAGCTGTTGGCCACCAGGCCGAGGCCGACGATCATCCCCCCGCGCTCGGAATACGGCCGCAGGTAGTTCACGCGGAGGTGGAACGGCCGGTAGCTGGTTTCGGGAAACGTCGCCAGCCCGTCCACGCCGGATACCGAGAGGTCCGCCTCGACCAGCCATCGTGGCGACAGGAACACCGCGGCCCGGAGGCCCGCGCCGAGAGCCAGGTCGACGTCCAGCGACGGGTCGAACAGCGTCGCGCGGGTGAACACGCCTGCCTCGAACCTGCCGCGTTCCTGGGCCCCGGCGGGCGCCGCGACCAGGGTCGCGGCCAGCGCGAGTATCGCGAACGGGCGTGGCATGACCGCTCCTCCGTTCACTGCTCGGTGATCGGGACCGGCCAGCACTCCTGGGTGCCGTAACTCACCGTGGTGCTCCCGAAGTACGGACCGCTGGGGAACTCGTCGATCCCGTAGAACCGCTTGTAGCGCCGGAGGTCACCGAGGCGGTGGCCGTCGATGAAGAAATCCCGCCGGCGCTGATCGCGTAGCGCGGCCTGGTAGTCGGCGGGGGTAACGGTGGCGGCGAGGGCCGTGTCACCCCCCACGGCGCGTCGTTCGTTGATGAACGCCACATTCGCCGGATTCGGCCCTTCGGCCTCCGCGATGATGTATCGCGCCTCGAGCGCCGAGGCCACGCGGATCTTCGACGTCGCCTCGAACCGCGCCCCGCGGAAGCTCCCGTCGGTGTTCAACAGGGTATCGGTGTACGTGCTGAACGCCTGCGGTGAGTTGGGCGTCAGCCGGGTCGTGCCGTCCAGCGCCGTGCGCAGCTCCGCCGGGACGCGCGGGTCGGTGGCGTTGAGCCCCTCGAACGGCGTGCCCGAGATCGAGAACCAGCGCGAATTGTTGGCGAACTCCCAGTACGGGTTGCCGTAACGCCGCTGCTCTCCGCCCGTCGCGCCCTCACGGTACAGGGCGTGGAACTCGAAGCCTTTGGACGCTTCGGAGGCGTAGGCGGGGGTGACGGCCGCGGCGTAGGGGATCGCCCGGGGGCCGTCGTTCAGGTTGAGCGCGGCGCGCGCCGCTCCGACCCGCGCGACGTTCGCGATCGAGTCGGCGCCAGCGAGCAGGGCGGCGGTCGTCTCCGCCGCCTGCACGGCCGTCGCCACGGCGATGGCCTCGTCGAACCGCTGGATGGCCGTCTCCAGCAGCTCGTCCGACGGGACCGGCGCACTGCGGTTGATCGGGGTCTCGCACAGCTGCTCGCCGAGCAGCAGCCAGCTGTAGCCGGCGTAGGCCAGCATGCGCGCGACGCGCAGGTCCCTCGCGGCAGCCGCGCCGAGGAGGACCGTCAGGCGGCCGGCGACGCTGTCGGCCATGAAGCGCGCGCGGTGCAACCCGTTGTAGATACCCAGGATGTACGTGCCATTGCCCGGATTGACGTCTCGCCGGTCCATCTCGACGTTCTCGAAGAATCCCTGATGGTTCCGGAGCTCGTCGGTGAACCCCCCGCTGAACAGCGCCGTCCAGGCGAACGCCGGCTGGAAATCGCCGATCGCCCCGTTCACCATCAACCCGATGTTCGTCGAATCCTCCAGCGCCGGCGGCTCGATCGCGGCGGGGTTCGTCACCTGGAGCCAGCTTTCGCAGCCGGCGAGGCCGCCGACCGCGATGCCGAGCGCCGCCAGTCCGACCGTCCGCGACGACCGCCGTCCCTGCCCGTGATGTGTGCGCATCGCCGTCGTCCTCGCTTCAGAAGCCTACGTTGACCGACAGGGACAGCCGCCGGAGCATCGGCGCCGGGTAGGCGTCGGCGCGGGAGAAGTTCACGTCCCCGTACGAGTTCACCTCGGGATCGATCCCCGAGTAGTCGGTCCACTGCGCGAGGTTGTGCGCGGCGAGCGTGATGCTGGCCGTGCTCGCCCGGACGCGCCGCGCCCACGCGGGCGGCACCGTGTACGTCAGCGACACGTCGCGCAGCTTGATGAAGTCGGCCGGCTCGATCCACACGGCGGGGATGTTCTGCTGCCACACGCGCGCTTCGGGGTTGAGCACCGTGCCGGCGGCCGGATCGACGTTGCGCGGATCGGCGAGCCGGGCGCAGTTGGCGCGCAGGCGACAGCGGTCGAATTCGCGCTGATTGAACAGGTAGTGGCCGCCCTTATGGTCGAACAGGATGAACAGGCGGAAGTCGCGGAACAGCGTGAACGTGTTGGCGACGCTGATCTCGCGCGTCGGCGCCGACGGTCCGATGTAGGTGGCCGTGTCGAGCTGCACCGCGGTGCCCACGAGCACCGGCGTGCGATCCGGGTTGCGCAGCGGCAGCCGGGACCAGTAGCCCGCGAGCGGATACCCCTCCCGGTGTTGCTGCACCTGGCCGTACGACTGGCCGCCGGGGATCAGGTTGATCCGACCGGGATCGCCGAACGAGATCAGCTCGTTGTCGTTGGTCGACAACGCGATCCGGCTGTCCCAAACGAACTCCCGCAACTGAACCGGCGTCGCGCTGATCGCCACTTCGATGCCGGTGTTCGAGATTTCACCCAGGTTGCGGAGCTGCGCCTGGGTGAAGCCGTAGAATGTCCCGCCGAAGCCGGTCGAGCCGGGCACGCCCGTCGAGATGATGACGTCGTCCATGCGGCGGTTGTAATAGGTGAACTCGATACCCACGCGGTCGTCGAGCAGACCCGCGTCGAACCCGATCTCGAGCTCCTCACCGCGCTCGGCGCGGAGGCTGTCGTTCCCGAAGGCGAGGGCGCGCAGCGCGGACCGGACGGAGTCGGACACGACGGCGCGATCGACGGTGTACGTCTGAGTGGCGGCGAACGGGTCGGGTGCGCGGCCCGCGTGCCCATAGGCGGCCCGCAGCTTGAAGTTGGTCACGCGCGCCGCGTCGAGCCAGCGCGCGAGTCCCGGCTCCTCGGAGAGGATCCAGGCCACGGAGGCTTTGGGGTAGAGGATTACGTCGAACGCCCGGCCGAACGCCGAGTGGTCGTCCGCCCGGACGGCGCCGGTGACGAACAGGCGGTTCTTCCAGCCGATCTGCTCCTGCACGAAATAGCCGAGGTTCTTCGACTCGACGAAGCTGTTGCTTCCGGCGGTGACCTGCGCCGTCCCAATCAGGGTGACGTCGGGGGAGCCGAACCCCCGGCCCGACGCGAGGAGCGTCTCCCGGCGCCGGGCGGTCGCCTGGACCCCGAACGACGTCGTGCTCAGCACGTCGGCACTGAGCGTGACGTCGACGTTGCCCGCGTAGTCGACGGTGTAGAGCAGGTTGCGCGGGTAGCGCTGGGCCACGATGCCGCCGGGCTCGCCGGCGAACCCGGCGTCCACGGACCCGGGCGGTGAGATGACCTCGGCCAGACCGGTGGTGTAGTCGAGGCCGAGTGTCAACCGGTTCCGGAACCACGGGAACGGGTGGGCATTGACCGTTGCCCCGATCGTGAAGCGGTCCGAGTCGGTGCGGTTATGGTACGCGTTCGCCTGCGCGGCGTTGGTCGTTCCCCATCCCGCGCGCGCCGTGTCGCCGGCCGGGGG
>JBOHSV010000131.1:0-10312 GCA_050921735.1 Gemmatimonadales bacterium
CACTTCGGGCGGGGTCATCGGCGCCGCGGCCGTGGTCCGCTATACCCTCGCCGGCCAGCCCGACCCCCCGGCCTTCAGGCTCACCGACCTGCACTACTTCACCGCCGTGGCCGCGCACATCGCCGGCGGGATCGAGCTGTCGCAGGCGGTGTCGTCCACCCGGGTGGCGGCCGACCGGGCGCGCGCCATGGTCGGCGCGAGCCCCCTGCCGATGGTCCTGACGGACCCCGAGGGCCGCGTGCAGCAGCTCAACGAGGCCGCCTGCCGGGTCTTCGGCGTCGGGACCGAGGAGGACGCGCTCGGGCGGCATCTCGACGGCCTGGGGCTCTCGCCCGGCGGGATCACGGTGCGGCTCATCCTCGCGGGCTGCCAGGGCGGCGATCCGTGGCACGGCCGCGTGCTCGTCACGCAGCCCTCCGGCGACCGGCGGATCTGCGATTGCACCGTGACGGGCCTGGCCGGCCTCGGCTCCGAGGACCTGCTGGTCGCGTTGTACGACCGCACGGAGGAGCTGCGCGCCCAGCGCGAGCTCATCGCGCGGGAGAAGCTGGCCACCGTTGGCGAGATCGCCAGCGGCGTCGCGCACGAGGTCAACAACCCGCTCACCGCCATCCGGATGGAAGCGGAGCTCCTGGGGCGTGCCAGCCGCGACCCCGAGACCGCGGCCGCGGCGGACACGATCGTCCGCGAGGTCGACCGCGCCGCCCGGATCGTGCGCAGCCTGCTGCGCCTCGCGCGCCGGTCCGATACGGCCCCGACGCGCATCCACCTCAACGAGCTGGTGCGCGACGTCGCCGAGATCCGCCAGCGGGTCCTGCGCACGGAGGGGGTGGACATCCAGACGCGGCTGGACCACGCGACCCCGCCGGTGCTGGGTCTGGGGCAGGAGCTCCAGCAGGTCGTGATCAACCTCGTCACGAACGCCGAGCACGCGATCCGCAACCGCCAGCCGGCCGTCATCCGGCTCGTCACCACGGCGCACGGCGGGTGGGTGCGGCTCACGGTCGAGGACTCGGGCTCGGGCGTCCCGCGGGAGGTGCGCGAGCGCATCTTCGACCCGTTCTTCACGACCAAGGCGCCGGACGAGGGGTCCGGGCTGGGCCTCGCGATCTGCCAGCGCGTGGTGTCGGAGGTGGGGGGGCGGATCTGGCTGGAGGAGTCCGAAGAGCTGGGCGGCGCGAGGTTCATCGTGGAGCTGCCCGCGGCGCCCGAGGAGCTGCGGTCGTCGGTGATCGGGTGAGGCCTCAGGTCCCGAGGATGTACTTCCGGTAATAGGCCAGCGTGACCAGGCCGTACGCCCCGATGGCCAGCAGCAGGGCGCCCAGGCGCCAGTCGCTCGCGAGCTGCCACACGCCGGCGCCGGCGTACGCTACGCTCGCCGCGATCCCGAGCAGGACGACCTCCCGGCGCGCCATCAGGACCCCGAACACGTAGCCCCAGCTGAACGCCGCCACGGCCAGGAAGGCGGCCCCCTGGAGGCCCTTGACCCAGGGATCGATCAGGTTGAGCACTCCCGCGAAGCCGCAGAACAGGCCGATGACGGTGTGCGTGGCGAGGTGCAGCGCGAGCGGCAGGGGGACGGTGCCCATACGGTTGAAGGTCATGGGATAAAATTAGACGCCGAGGCCCAGAGTGGAAGTGATCCGCACGTATCTCCAGTTGACCGAGCCCGGCCAGTTCCGGGACGGGTCGGGAAGCTTTCCGGACCTGGTCATCGAGCGGGTCCACGACCCCGCCGCCGAGCTGTACCGCCGGCTGTACCGGACCGTGGGCGAGGCGTACCACTGGCGGGACCGGTGGGACTGGACGGACGCGGAGATCCTCGCGCATCTGGCGCAGCCCGCGATCACGCTCCACGTGGCGCGGCGCGGGGACGCCGACGTCGGGTGGTACGAGCTGCGGCGGGTGCCGGACGACGGGTCGGTCGAGATCGCGTATTTCGGGCTCATGCCGGGGGCGCTCGGCCGGGGGCTGGGCAAGCACCTGCTGTCGTGCGCCGTACGCGACGCCTGGGCGCTCGGCGCCACGCGCGTGTGGCTGCACACGTGCACGCTGGACCATCCGCACGCGCTTCCCAATTACCACGCACGCGGTTTCCAGGACTACAAGACCGAGACGTATGAAGTAGATTCCGTTCGATGACGGCTACGAACACGTTCGGCGCCCGCGCGACCCTCAAAGCCGGCGGGCGCTCGTTCGAGATCTTCCGCCTCGACGCGCTCGAGCGCCGCGGACTCTCCGCCGCGCGGCTGCCCTACTCTCTCAAGATCCTGCTCGAGAACCTGCTGCGGCGCGAGGACGGCCGGCTGGTGAGCGCGTCGGACATCGAGAAGCTCGCCCGCTGGAACCCCCGGAAGACCCCCGACGAAGAGATCGCGTTCATGCCGGCGCGCGTGCTGATGCAGGACTTCACCGGCGTCCCCGCCGTGGTGGACCTGGCGGCGATGCGCGACGCCATGCAGGCCATGGGCGGCGACCCGCAACAGGTCAATCCCCTCCTGCCGGCCGAGCTCGTGATCGACCACTCCGTCATCGTGGACGAGTTCGGCACGCCGACCGCCTTCCAGACCAACGCGGACCTCGAGTTCAAGCGCAACCGCGAGCGCTACGCCCTGCTGCGCTGGGCGCAGAAGACGTTCCAGGGATTCCGCGTCGTGCCGCCCGACACCGGCATCGTGCACCAGGTGAACCTCGAGTACCTTGCCCGCGTCGTGTTCACGACGGACGGCAAATCGGCTCAGGCGTACCCCGACACGCTGGTCGGCACCGACTCCCACACCACGATGATCAACGGCCTCGGCGTGCTCGGCTGGGGGGTGGGCGGTATCGAGGCCGAGGCGGCGATGCTGGGCCAGCCCGTGTCGATGCTCATTCCCGAAGTGGTCGGGTTCCGCCTCACGGGACGGCTGGCGGAAGGCGCGACCGCGACCGACCTCGTGCTCACCGTCACGCAGATGCTGCGGCAGAAGGGCGTCGTCGGGAAATTCGTCGAGTTCTTCGGGCCCGGCGTCTCCACCCTGCCCCTCGCCGACCGCGCGACCATCGGCAACATGGCGCCCGAATACGGCGCCACCGTCGGCATCTTCCCCGTGGACCGGGAAACCCTCACGTACCTGGCCTTCACGGGCCGCCCCAAGCGGCTGCTGGACCTGGTCGAGGCGTACATGAAGGAGCAGGGGATGTTCCACACGCCGGACGCACCCGAGCCCGAGTACTCCGGCACGCTCGCGCTCGACCTCGGCACCGTGGAGCCCAGCCTGGCCGGACCGCGCCGCCCGCAGGACCGCGTGTCGCTCCACCGGGTGCCCGAGGCATTCCGCGACGCCCTGCCGGGTCTCAAGCAGCCCGGCGGGAACGGGGGCGGGACATCGAAGGCCATGGCAAATGCGATCCGGTGGGAGGGCGAGGGCGGCAACGTCCCCGACGCCGCCCCGCCCGCCCCGCCCGCCCCGCGTCCCACGCATGTCGCGCTCACGCTCGAGGGCGCGGAGCACGAGCTGACCCACGGCTCGGTGGTGATCGCGGCGATCACGAGCTGTACCAACACGTCGTACCCGTCCGTGATGATCGCGGCGGGCCTGCTCGCGAAGAAGGCCGTGGAGCGCGGCCTGGCGTCGCGCCCGTGGGTCAAGACGAGCCTCGCGCCCGGGTCGAAGGTCGTCACCGATTACCTGGACCGCGCCAACCTGACCCCGTTCCTCGAGCGGCTGCGGTTCCACCTCGTGGGGTACGGGTGCACCACCTGCATCGGGAACTCCGGGCCGCTGCCTGAGCCCGTGTCGGAAGCGATCGCGGAAGGCGGGCTGGTGGTGTGCGCGGTGCTGTCGGGGAATCGCAACTTCGAGGGCCGCATCCAGCAGGAAGTCCGCGCCAACTACCTGGCTTCGCCGCCGCTGGTCGTGGCGTACGCACTCGCCGGCCGCATCGACGTGGACCTCCAGCGGGATCCGCTGGGCACCGGCAGCGGCGGCGAGCCGGTATACCTCAAGGACGTCTGGCCGTCCGCGCAGGAGGTGGACGCCGTCGTCCGCAAGTCCATCAAGTCCACGATGTTCAAGCAGACCTACGGCGAAGTGTTCGCGGGGGACGAGCGCTGGAACGGTTTACCCGTGCCCGAGGGCGAGCGCTTCGCCTGGGACCCCGCGTCCACCTACATCCGCCGGGCGCCGTACTTCGACGGTATGCCCGAGGCGCCGGGGCCGATCGCCGACATCACCGGCGCGCGCGTGCTGTGCCTGCTGGACGACAGCATCACCACCGATCACATCTCGCCCGCGGGATCGATCCGGAAGACCAGTCCCGCCGGCCAGTACCTCATCGGGTTGGGCGTCCAGCCCGTCGACTTCAACTCGTACGGCGCGCGCCGCGGCAATCACGAGGTGATGGTGCGCGGCACGTTCGCCAACGTACGGCTCAAGAACCGGTTGGCGCCCGGCACCGAGGGCCCGTACACCGTTCACCTGCCGGACGGCGAGCCGATGTCCATCTACGACGCCTCGCTCAAGTACGCGGCCGAGGGCGTCCCCCTGATCGTCCTGGCCGGCAAAGAGTACGGGTCCGGCTCGTCCCGCGATTGGGCCGCCAAGGGGCCGCGGCTCCTCGGGGTCCGGGTCGTGATCGCCCAGAGCTACGAGCGGATCCACCGCTCCAATCTCGTGGGAATGGGGATCCTGCCGCTCCAATTCCGCCCGGGTGAGGGGGTCGAGCCGCTCGGCCTCACCGGGAAGGAGCGGTTCGATTTCGTCGGGCTCGCCGACGTCCTGCGCGAGGGCTTCCCCCGCGGGAAGGAGGTCGCGGTGCGGGCGCGCGGCGAAGACGGCGAATCGCGCGAGTTCCGGGCGACGGTACGCATCGACACGCCGCAGGAGCTCGAGTACTACCGCCACGGCGGAATTCTGGAGTACGTTCTGCGCCAGCTGCGCGGCCGGTGAGCCGGCGCCGGGCCCTCCCCCTCGCCTTGCTCGCCCTGGCCTGCGGCCGCCCGGTCGACACCGCGTGGCGGGAGGAAGATGGATATCGCTGGCGCGCGCTCGACGTGCCGCGCCGCGGCACCCCGGGGTTCACGTCGCTCAGTCCCTCCCGAACCGGCATCGCCTTCGTCAACACGGTGAGCGAATCCCTCCTGGTCCGGAACCGGCTTCTGGCCCAGGGGGCAGGGGTCTGCCTCGGTGACCTGGACGGTGACGGGCTCGCGGACATCTTTCTCGCCCGCACGGCCGGCGCCAACGCGCTCTATCGCAACCTCGGCGGGTGGCGGTTCGAGGAGGTCACGGACAGCGCCGGTGTCGGCGCGCCGGAGCGGTACTCCACGGGGTGCGCGCTCGCCGACACGGACGGCGACGGCGATCTCGACCTCATCCTGGCGTCCCTCGGCGGGCCGAATGCGGCCTTCCTGAACGACGGCACGGGCCGGTTCACGGAGCGCCGATTCGCGGACGGCGGCGCCGGGAGCACCACCATCGCCGTCGCCGACGTGGACGGCGACGGCCATCTCGACCTGTACGTCGCGAACTACAAGTCCTTCACCATGCTGGACAGTGTTCCGCCCTGGGAGCTCGCGTTCAACCGCGTCACGCGCCAGATGGGTCCGGGACGGTACGAAGTCCGGGAGCCTTATCGACGCGATTTCCGTGTGGTCGACCGCGAGGACCTGGGGGGCGTCAGCCTGGAGCAGCGCGCCGATCCCGACTTCTTCTACCGCAACGCGGGCGGGGGTCGGTTCATCCGCGAGCCCCTTGCCCGAAATCCGCGCTTCCTGGACGAGCGGGGCCGGCCCTTGACCGAGGAACCGGAGTACTTCTCGCTCGCGGCGATGCTGGTGGATCTCGACGGCGACGGCGCGCCCGACCTGTACGTGGCCAACGACTTCGAGGATCCCGATCTGTTCTGGCGCAACGACGGCCGCGGGCACTTCCGCCTGGCGCCGCGGCATGCCGTGCGGTCCACGAGCAACTCGGCGATGGCGGTGGACGTGGCCGACCTAGACCGGAACGGCCTGCCGGACCTCTTCGAGGTGGACATGCTCGGCCGGGACACGCGCCGGCTCAAGACCCAGATCCCCACCCATACCGCGGCGCCCAAGCGGCCCGGGCAGGAAGCGATCCGGCCGCAGATGCAGCGCAATACGCTCCAGCTCAACCGCGGCGACGGCACGTTCGCCGAGATCGCCCGATTCGCGGGGGTGGGAGCCTCGGGGTGGTCCTGGTCCACCGCCCTGCTCGACGTGGATCTCGACGGCTGGGAGGATATCCTGATCGGCACGGGCCATCCGTGGGACGTCATGGACGGGGATACTCAGTACCGGCTCCGCGACCAGCTGGACGAGATCGATTGGCGGCGTATGCTGTTCGAGTACCCGCCGCTGCTCGAGCCGAACGTGGCGTTCCGGAATCGCGGCGACCTGACCTTCGAGGACGCGAGCCGCGCGTGGCGGTTCGCGCTGGGAGACGACGTGTCGCACGGGATGGCGCTCGCCGATCTCGACGGCGACGGCGACCTGGACGTCGTCATCAACCGGCTCGGCACGCCCGCCGCCGTGCTCCGGAACGACGCCACCGCGCCGCGGATCGCGATCCGGCTGCGCGGCGAGCCGCCCAACACCGGCGGAATCGGGAGCCGGGTGCGGGTGCTCGGCGGCGCCGTGCCGCTCCAACAGCGGGAGGTGATCGCCGGCGGCCTGTACGTCTCGAGCTCCGAACCTCTGGTGACCTTCGCGACCGGAACCGCGGAGCAGGTCACGATCGAGGTGGATTGGCGCGACGGCCGCCGGAGCGTGATCGAGGGCGCGCGCCCGAACCGGCTCTACGAGGTCTACCAGGGAACACACAATCAATTGTCCCTCTCTGCGCCCTCAGCGCTCTCTGCGGTTCAGCCTTTGTTTATCGATGTCTCCGATCAGCTGGGCGACCACCGCCACGTCGAGCCCTACTTCGACGACTACGCCCGCCAGTTCCTGCTCCCCAACGCCTACAGCCAGCTCGGCCCTGGTGTGGCGTGGGACGACGTGGACGCCGACGGTCGCGAAGACCTGCTCGTCGGTGCCGGCCGCGGGGGCACGCTCGCCTGGTTCCGAAACCAGGGCAGTCGCCTCGATCCAGCGGCCACGCGCGTTCCGGCGGCGCACGGCGATCTGACGACGATCCTGGGCTGGCCGGACGGCCGAGGCGGACGGGTCGTGGTCGCGGGCGTCGCGAGCTACGAGCTCGCCACGACCAGCCAGGCGTTGTCCCTGCCGAGCGTGCTTGCCTATTCGGCGGCGACCGGGGCGGTCACCCCGCTGGTGCCGGGCGACAGCGCGAGTG
This sequence comes from Gemmatimonadales bacterium, assembly GCA_050921735.1. Classification (GTDB taxonomy): domain Bacteria; phylum Gemmatimonadota; class Gemmatimonadetes; order Gemmatimonadales; family GWC2-71-9; genus DATLXT01. The sequence goes on from JBOHSV010000131.1 coordinate 7,302, forward strand.
TGGGGCCGCTGGCCCTCGCGGACTACGACGGGGACGGCGACCTCGACCTGTTCGTGGGCGCGCGGATCGTCCCGGGCGGCTACCCGCTCTCGCCGTCATCGCGGCTCTACCGGAACGACGGCGGGCGCCTCATACCCGACACGGCGAACAACCTGTTGCTCCGCGGCATGGGAATGGTCTCCGCCGCGCTCTTCGCCGATCTCGACGGGAACGGCTGGCCGGACCTGATCGCGGCCGTCGAGTGGGGAACGATCCGGGTGTTTCTGAACGGCGGCGGCCGGTTCCGCCCTGCGCCGCAGATGCCGGGTCTGTCGGGGGTGTACAGCCGGTGGAACGGACTGGCCACCGGCGATCTCGACGGCGACGGGCGGCTCGACATCGTGGCCACGAGCTGGGGCCGCAATGTCGCCCACCACGCGAGTGACGACCGGCCGCTGCTCCTGTATTTCGGGTTCTTCGAACCCGGCCGGCCGAGCGCGCTGCTCGCGCAGGAGGACGCCCGCCTTGGGGGAGTGGCGCCGCTCGCCGACTTCGAGCGCTTGCGTGTGGCGCTTCCCGGCGCGGCGCGGCGGCTCGGCGGCTTCGCGGCCTACGCCGACGCCACCATTGATGAAGTGCTGGGGCCCGCCGCATCGGGGGCGGTTCGGCTCGGCGCCACGACGCTGGACCACATGGTGTTCCTCAACCGGGGAGACCGGTTCGAGGCGCGGCCGCTGCCGCTCGAGGCCCAGCTGGCGCCGGCGTTCTACGCGGGCATTGCCGATTTCGACGGGGACGGGCGGGAAGACGTGTTTCTGAGCCAGAACTTCTTCGCGACGGACGTCGCGACGCCCAGGTACGACGCCGGGCGCGGCCTCCTGCTCCTCGGCGATGGCGCGGGAGGGCTGGAGCCCGTGCCCGGGCGGCGCTCCGGCCTGATGGTGTACGGCGAGCAGCGGGGGGCGGCGTACGCGGACTTCGACGGCGATGGGCGGCTCGACCTCGCGGTGAGCCAGAACGCGGGGGCCATGCGCCTGTTTCGCAACGCCGGTGCGACGCCGGGGCTTCGCATTCGCCTCGTCGGCCCGCCGGGCAATCCGACCGCCGTCGGGGCCCAGGTCCGCCTGCGCTACCGCGAGGGGAGCGGGCCGGTGCGGGAGGTGCAGGCGGGCTCGGGGTACTGGTCGCAGAACGGCGCGGTGCAGGTGTTGGGGCGCGACGGGGTGCCCACGGCGCTGTGGGTCCGGTGGCCCGGCGGGCGGGAGGAGGTGGTGCCGCTGGCGCCGGGGCAAACCGAGATCACGGCGCGCATGGCGCCGCCCGCGCGCAATTGACCCTCTGTGCGTTAGACTGGTACCAGTGAAGCGGTCGGCAGGAGTTATTATGCGCGACGAAATGGGAACGTTCCGCGTCGACGTCGAGGTCGAAAATCCCGTGCGGCCTGGCCAGCGACACCTGCTGCGATCCGTGCTCGTGGACACCGGGGCGGAGCTGTCGTGGTTTCCTGCCGAGGTGCTCGAGTCGCTCGGAATCGAGCGGTGGAAACTCTCGCAGTTCCGGCAGGCCGACGGCACGGTGCTGGCGCGCTGGACGGGAGTGGCGTTCGTGCACCTAGCCGGTACCTCGACTGTGGATGAAGTCGTCTTCGGCGAATCCGGCGACCTCGTGATTCTGGGCTCGCGCTCGCTCGAAGGGTTGAATCTCCGCATCGACCCGGTGCGGAAACAGCTGGTCGATGCGGGACCTGCGCCGGCGGCGGTCTCGGCGTAGCAAGAAGGGGCGGGATCGCTCCCGCCCCTCGGTTGCTCCCCTACGACGTCACTGCCTCAGTACTTCCTGGCGGTGAGAGACCGTCGCAGCGCCATGTAGTCCTCCCAGATCTCGCCGACCGACCGGATGCGCGTGCCACCTTCGCCCATGGACGGCGCCATGTCGGGCCCGCCCGGTCCGCCGAACGTGTAGACCTCGCGCACCAGCACGTCCAGCTCCTTCGCCGGGACGGGCATGTGACGCGGCGTGCTCGCGATCAGGCCGTCGATCCGGCGCCGGTTGAAGAATGGCGTGCTGCCCTGGCCCATGAACTCGATCTCCTGCTCGTATTGCAGGGCCGTGAGCAGTTCGGCGTCGGTGTTGGCTGTGGTGAGCGCCGTCAGGCCGCCCCGGCCGACCCGGCTGTTGTTGATGAGCTGCACGGCCTCGGCCTTCGTACCGGCACCGGCCGCGTAGTTGCTCCGGATGATCCCCTCCGCCCAGAGCAAGTCGTTCATCTGCGTGGTGTAGAACGGGTCCTGACCCGTGCCGTCGAACCCCGGCAGGTTCTCGCCGCGGTAGGCCAGGTGCTGGTAGCGCACGTGCTGGAGATTGCTCTGATGATACTGCCCGCGCGCCGCCGGGAAGATCGGCACGCCGGAGCAGGCGAAGTCGGTCCCCGCGTTGGCCGTGGCGGGCTGGGTCGCGAATGCATTGTCCTCGGCGCCGACCGCCCACGGCCCAAAGGAGCCGTCCCCTACCCGGAGATCGGGGGATGTCGTGGGGCAGGGGTTCCCTCCCGGCTCCGGCCATGGGTGCTGGTGGTTGGTGGTGATCATAGCGGCCACGCGGGTGTCCACGCGCATCGTGCCGATGGAGTTGCCCCACACCTTGACGCAATCCAGAGTGCCGCACTCGCGGGCGCTCACGTCGATGTAGTACTCCCAGTTGAACGGTGTACCGGAGCTTATCCCCTCGGAGGCCACGTTCGCCACGCGCGGCCAGTCGGCCGCGGCGTTCTCGGTCGAGTTGCGCGGCCACATGGCGATCAGCTCAGCCTCCATCGTCCGGATGACCTGGCGGATCTGGGTGTTCGTGTAGGACTTGCCACTGCCCAGGCCCATCCATACGGCCTCCGTCGACCACGCGTTGGGCCCCCCGGCCTCGGTGTACGCCTCCTCGAACTTCTGCAATGCGAAGTCCCGCACTTCCGTTCGGGTATTGAACGGGATGGCCAGCGGGTTGGTCAGGTCGGTGTTTTCGTCGACGGCGAAGCCTTGATC
>JBOHSV010000132.1:0-4240 GCA_050921735.1 Gemmatimonadales bacterium
GTGCGCGTCATGGAACCGCGCTCACCGCGTAGGCGAACAGATTCACGCCCATCCGCAGGGCCGCCTCGCGCAATTCCGGCGAATCACCGTGCACTTCGGGATCCTCCCATCCGTCACCCAGGTCGGACTGATAGGAATAGTATAGGGCCAGCCGCCCATCCAAAAAGATCCCGAACCCCCGCGCCGGCAGGCCGTCATGCTCGTGGATCTTCGGCAGGCCGTCCGGAAGGTCATACACCAGATGGTAGACCGGATGGGTCAACGGGACGTCTACGAGCGGCCGGTCGGGGAAGACGCGGGCGATCTCCCGCCGAAACGCCTCGTCCATGCCGTAGTTGTCATCCGCGTGGAGGAAGCCGCCCCGTTCCAGGTAGCGACGGAGCACGGCGGCTTCCGCGTCGGAGAAGCGTACGTTGCCGTGGCCCGTCATGTACAGGTACGGGACGTCCCACAGCTCGGGGCCCGCGAGGGTCACGACGCGCTCCCGCTCGGCGACGTCGAGCCCCGTGCGCTCGCGGATGGCCCGCAGCAGGTTGGGGAGACTCGAGGGGTTGGCGTACCAGTCGCCGCCGCCGTTGTAGTGCAGGCGGCCGATGGTGAGCTGGGCGCGCGTGTTCACAGCTCGTTCACCAGTCGATACGCCGTGTTGCGCGAGATCCCCGTGTCTTGCACGAGCCGGTCCGCCACGTCTTTGCGCGACAACCCCTGGGCCAACAGGGCGCGCGCCCGCTCCTCGGGGTCGGGCGCGCGCTCGGCGCGGGGCGCCCGGCCGGTGCCCGACACGACCACCGTGACTTCGCCCCGCGGGGGGGCCTCGGCATAGTAGTCCGCCAGCTGCCGCAGGGGCCCGACGCGCGTTTCCTCGAACACCTTGGTCATTTCGCGCGACACCGCGGCATGGCGGTCCGGCCCGCACACGCGGGCCAGGTCGGCCAGGAGCGCCGCCACGCGGTTGGGGGCCTCGAAGAGGACCGTGGTCCACTCGCTGTCGCCCACGAGCTCGAGCAGGCGGCGCCGCCCCCCGCCCTTGCGGGGCAGGAATCCGAGGAACGCGTACCGGTCGGCCGGGAGGCCGGAGACCGCGAGCGCGGCGGCCACCGCCGTCGGGCCCGGCACGGTGACGACGGGGTAGTCGCGCGCGCGCGCGGCGGCGACCAGGGCGGCGCCCGGGTCGCTGACGGCGGGCGTGCCGGCATCCGTGACGAGGGCCACGTCCTTGCCGCTGCCCAGGAGGTGGAGCACGCGGCGGAGCGCGGCGTCCGGCGAGTGGGCGTGGACGCTGAGGAGCTCGGCGCGCGAGTCGACGTGACGCAGCAGGGGCTTGGTGTGGCGGGTGTCTTCGGCCGCGACGGCGACGACGCGCTTCAGCGTGTCGGCGGCCCGCGGCGAGAGGTCGCCGAGGTTGCCGAGCGGCGTGGCGACGACGTACAGCGTGCCCGCCACGTCACCACGACACCGGCCACGGGAGGCGGCTGTAGAACCCCGCCGCCTGCAGCACGTAGCGGTGCTCCTTGGTCGAATCCTTGAGCACCCGGGGCGCGGTCCCCGGCATCATGATCTCGACGCCCTGCAACAGCTGGAGGGCCCACTCCGTGAGGGCGGTGGCGAGCTCGTCCGGCCGTACGACGGCCTCCGGCACCTCGGTGCCGCGGGGCACGGAGAGCAGGGCGAGCGCCTTGTGCGCGTCCATGAGCCCGCCGGCCACTTTCTGAGCGCGCTTCTTGGCTTCGCCCGGGAATTCTTTCTCCACGGCGTCCACGACGCGCCAGAAGAGCTCGCGATAGGTGTTGACGAGGGCGTTGGGGGCCTGCGCCGGCAGCTCCGGGACCGCGGGGAAGACCAGCGCCGAGAGGGCGGGCGGCGCGCCGTCGGCGCCCGGCTGGAACAGCGATTCGACGTACTTGGGCACCGCCAGGGTCTCGGGTTTGTCGCAGAAGTAGCCCCCGGCGAACTTGCCCTGCTCGAGGCGCAAGTACGACACGCGCCCGTTGGAGATCAGCTCGAGCACGCCGGTGATCTGCTCCTGGTGGATGGCGGGGAAGAGCAGATCGGGCCGGTTGGGGTCCACCTGGCGGGCCTCGGCCGCCGCGGCGCACGACTCGTACATCCAGGCCAGTTGCTCCATGGGCGCCGCCGCGTAGGCGAGCTCGCCGCGCTCGACCTCGGCCCGCATCCGCTTCAGCGCCTCACCGATCGTGATCACCTGCCGTCCGGTGGTGTCCATGGCCGCCGCGTTCACGGCTTCGCCCTTGCGGCAGAACACCAGCAGACATTCGTCGGGCAGATGCGCCGTGATGTAGCCGTCGACGCGGCCGTCGCGGTCGCGCTTGGCGAACGCCAGGAGGTTGTCGAGATGGATGAAGGCCAGGCGGGTGCGGTGAATCAGCAGGCTCGTCTGCGGAAAGACGAGGTCCGCGAGACGAACCGGCGAATTCGTCAGGCGAGCGGTGCTCGCGCGCATGGTCCTCCGCGGAGGAACCTAGGAGAGGTGCTGTTCGATCTTCTGGACGAACTGCGCCTTGGGATAAGCCCCCACGATGGTATCCACGTGGCGCCCGTCCTTGAAGAATAGAATACTCGGAATCGACCGCACGTTGAAGCGCATCATGGTGCGCTGGTTGGCGTCCACGTCCAGCTTGGCCACCCGCACCCTGCCGGCGTACTCCGTGGCGATCTGCTCCAGGATGGGCGCCACCATGTGGCACGGGCCGCACCAGGTGGCCCAGAAGTCCACCAGCACCAGGCCCTGGTGCTGCTCGACCTCCTGCGCGAAGCTGTCGTCGGTCACCGCGAAGGGATGCTCACCCACCATGATCTACCACTCCTTTTGACCGCTCGATTATGTTCATCGCCTATGCCCGATCCCGCCCCGCCCGCGCGCGTCGCCCACATCGGCATCGCGGTTCGGGAGATCGCGGAGGCCCTGGGCTTCTATCGGGACGTCCTGGGCCTCGTGCCCGAGGCGCCGGAGTCGGCCGACGGCGCCGTGATCGTCAGCGTCGCGCTGGGCGACGTGCGGGTCGAGCTGCTCGAGCCGCGCGATCCCGACGGCCCCGTGGCCCGCTTCCTCGCGAAGCGCGGCCCGGGGATCCACCACGTCTGCTTTCGCGTGCCCGATCTCGACGGGGCGCTGGCGCGCTGTCGCGCGGCGGGGTACCGGCTGGTGGATGAGGCGCCGCGCCGCGGTGCCGCGGGCCGCCGCATCGCCTTCCTGCATCCGAAGGCGACCGCGGGCATCCTGCTCGAGCTGACCGAATAACGGAACGCCGGTGGCTAGCGCCCGGTTCCCGCACCCCCCGACGGGCACCGCGCGGCGGGATTCGGCGCGCTTTCGAGGTGCACGTCGTACACCAGCCAGCCACCGCGGCGCGTCCGCACCAGATCGATGGGCAGCACGGCGTTGCAGTTGCCGCGCCGCAGCTCGATCCGGAACGAGCGGCGCGACGGAGTGCCGTCGGCCGCCGGCACCGGCCCTTGCACCACGCGGTACCCATCGTGCCGCAGGTAGGTCTGAATGACCGTGAGCCGCATCCGCAGCTCGTCGGCCTTCATCCACCCCGCCGCGGACCCGCGCTCGGTGCCCCACAGCTGGCCCATCCGCTCCAGATTGTTCGTCTTCACCGCCGTCATGAACTGGGACAGCGCATCGGTCAGCGACTGCGGCGCCGGCGGGGTCGGACGGCCCCCGCCGCAGCCCGCGCTCACCAGCAGCAACGTCCACACCGCCCTGCGTCGCATCACGGCACGCTTCCCGGGGTGGAGAGACGCCCGAAGGTAAGACGGCATGCGGCTCTACGTCAACATTGACCACGTCGCCACGCTGCGGCAGGCGCGCCGCACCGACGAGCCCGATCCGGTGCGCGCGGCCGAGGCCGCCGAGCGCGCGGGCGCCGACGGCATCACCGGACACCTGCGCGAGGATCGGCGCCACATCCAGGACGCCGATGTGCGGGCGCTGGCGCGCTCGCTCGAGACGGCGCTCAACCTGGAGCTCGGCGCGCACCCCGAGATCGTGCGGTTCGCGGTGCGCCTGAAGCCGCACCAGGCTACGCTCGTGCCGGAGCGGCGGCGGGAGATCACCACCGAAGGCGGGCTCGCGCTGACCGGCCGCGACCGGCGTCTGGCGGACGCGGTGCGCCGGCTGCGCGACGCCGGCATCCGCGTCAGCCTGTTCATCGATCCGTCGCGCCGGGTGATCGACCGCGCCGCCACCCTGGGCGTGCCGGCGGTCGAGCTGCAC
>JBOHSV010000133.1:0-2074 GCA_050921735.1 Gemmatimonadales bacterium
CGCTTCACGGGCGGCGCCCGGGAGGAATGTAACCCGGCCCGCGCAGCCCGCGCCCGGGCCGCGCGTCGGTGAGCCGGCCGTCCCGGAGCACCGCGCGCCCGTTGACGAACACGTGGACGATGCCCACCGACGGCTGATGGGGATCGTCGAACGTCGCCCGGTCGCTCACCGTCGCCGGATCGAACACGGTGACGTCGGCGAACAGCCCGGGCCGGAGCAGGCCCCGCTGTGCCAGGCCCACCCGCTGCGCCGCGAGCGAGGTCATCTTGCGCACGGCTTGCTCCAGGGGAAACAGCTGTTCCTCGCGCACGTAGCGTCCGAGGATGCGGGGGAACGTCCCGTAGGTGCGCGGGTGGGGCCGGATGGCGCCGAACGGCCCGTCGGGCGCGACCCCGCCATAGTCGGTGTTCACCGCCACCCACCCCGTGGTCAGGGCCGCCCGGAGATCGGCCTCGTTCATGGAGAAGTAGATGGCGCCGGTGCGGCTGCGGTCGGCGAGCAGGATGTCGAAGATCGTCTCGATCGCGTCGCGGCGGCGCGCGGCGGCGATCTCGCTCACGCGCCGTCCCTGCAGGGCGCGCAGGGAGTCCTCGAACACGCTCGCGATCAGGATTCCGCCGGCGCCCCCCGGCCCGAGGTACATGTTCTCCCACGGCGTGTCGCGGCGCAGCAGGTCCGCCCGGATCCTGGCGCGGGCGCGGGGATCGCGCAGGCGGGCCAGGAGGGAGTCGGTGCCGCCGTCGTGCGCCCAGGGCGGGATGACGGCGTCGAGCGACGTGGCCGACGCGATGTAGGGATACTGGTCGGCCGTGACGTCGAGGCCCTCGGCGCGGGCGGCCTCGAGCCGCCGGAGCACGTGCGGCATCCGGCCCCAGCTCTCGCGGCCCGCCACCTTGAGATGCCAGATTTCGACGGGGATCCCCGCCTCGCGGGCGATGCGGAACGTCTCGTCGAGCGCGGCGTCGATCCGGGCCCCCTCGTTGCGCATGTGGGTGGCGTAGATGCCGCCGCGGCGCCGCGCCGCGCGCGCCAGCACGATCAGCTCCTCGGTCGGCGCGTAGATCGCGGGCGCGTAGATGAGCGAGCTGGAGACGCCCAGCGCGCCCTGCGTCATGGCGGTGTCGACCAGCGCCGCCATCCGGTCGAGCTCCGCGGGGGTCGCCGGGCGGTCGGCGTCCCCGATCACGACGCGCCGCACCTGGGTGGCGCCGACGAACGTCGCGATGTTGACGGTCGAGCCGGTACGCGCGAGGTGGGCGAAATAGCCGTCGAGGTCGCGCCAGTCGACATCCAGCCCATAGCGCTTGAGGTATGCCGAATCCTCCGCCACGAGCCCGTCGGTGAGCGGCGCCACCGAGCCGCCCTCGCCCGTGATCTCCGTCGTGATGCCCTGCGTGACCTTGCTCAGGACGCGGTTGTCGATCAGGACCCGCGTGTCGGAGTGACCCAGCATGTCGATGAACCCGGGCGCGACCGCCAGCCCGGAGACGTCGAGCGTCTCGCGCGCCTCGGCGGCCGGCAGGCGGCCCACGGCGGCGATGCGGTCACCGGTGATGGCCAGGTCGCCGCGGTACCGCGGGTTCCCCGTGCCGTCCACGATCCAGCCGCCGGTCAGGAGCACGTCGTGGCGGCGGTCGCCGGGGAGCTGCTCCTCCACGCGGCAGGCGAGCAGGGCGACGGCGGCGAGCGCCAGGGCGCGGCTCACCGCTGCCTCCAGGCCGCCCGCAGCGAATCGGGATGGTAAATCCGACCGCGCAGCATGACCCAGGCGATGTTCCGCGTGGCGCCGATGTTGGTCGTGGGATCGGCGTTGAGGACGACGAGATCTGCGGCCCGTCCGGGCGTGATCATGCCGAGCGAATCGGCGCGCAGCAGCTGCGCACCCCGGCGCGTGGCGGCGGTGATCGCCTCCAGGGGCGTCAGCCCCGCGCGCACCAGCAGGGCCATCTCCTCGTGCAGCGAGGCGCCGGGGACCAGCATCTGGTTGGCGGCGTCGCTCCCGGCCACCACCATGCCGCCGGCCAGCTCGAAGTCGCGCACGAACTGGTTCTGGCGCGCGCGCGCGCGCCGGAAC
>JBOHSV010000134.1:0-4410 GCA_050921735.1 Gemmatimonadales bacterium
GTCCGGACGCGTGCCCCGGGACGCCCGCCGGCGCGGGCGTGGACGCGCGGGGCTGCCCGACCGACGCGGACGGCGACCGCGTGTTCGACGGCATCGACAAGTGCCCCAACACACCGGCGGGCACCGAGGTAGACAGCGTCGGCTGCCCCGTCGCCCGGGACTCCGACGGAGACGGCGTGGACGATGAGAAAGACCGCTGTCCCGGGACGGCGGCGGACACGCGGGTGGACGCGATGGGATGCCCCATCCTGTTCGACGAGAATCGCACGCCGGTGGTGCTCCGCGGCGTGACGTTCGAGACCGGGCGGTCGACGCTGCGCGCCGAGTCGTTCGGGGTGCTCGATCAGGTGGCGGCCTCGCTCGTGGCGAACCCCGACGTGCGGATCGAAGTCGCCGGGCACACCGACGACCGGGGGTCCGACGAGCTGAACCTGCGGCTGTCCCAGGCGCGCGCGGACGCGGTGCGAGCGTACCTCGCCCAGCACGGCGTGGCGCCCGACCGCATGGTGGCGCGCGGCTACGGCGAGTCCCAGCCGATCGCGAACAACGCCTCGGCCGAGGGGCGGGCGCAGAACCGGCGGGTCGAGCTGAGACTGCTTCCGTAGCGAAAGGAGCGGCACCGTGCGCGCACCGAGAATCGCGATGCTGTTGGTCGGGGCCGGAGCGGCGGTGCTCTCCGCCCAGGCTCGCGCGCGTCACTTCGAGTTCGGCGCGTTCGGCGCGTTCACGCGGTACGACAAGGCGTTCGCCCTCGACGAGGCGCTGGGCGGCGGGGCGCGCTTCGGGTACTTCTTCACCAACCAGGTCAGCCTCGAAGTCGACATCCTGTTCCAGTCGCAGCAGGAGATCCCCGGCAGCCCGGGTCGCTTCGAGCCTCTGGTCGGCGGCGGCAGCGTGGTGTACAACCTGCCGGTCGCCGGCCTCGCCACTCTGTTCGTGCTCGGCGGGTATTCGCGGCTCGATTTCGGCACCGTCAGCCCATACCGCTTCACCGACGGCGGCGTCCACGGCGGCGCCGGTGTCCGCCTGAGGGTCGGCGAGCGGGCGGCGCTGCGGTTCGAGGGCCGCTACATCTACACGCCCGAGACCCAGGGCAGCTTCGGTACCAAGTCCGTGCAGCATCTCATGGCCACCGCGGGATTCTCCGTGTTCCACTCCGACGCGCCCCCGCGCGCCGCCCCGCCGACCCCGGCACCGCCGGTGGTGGCCGCGGCTCCGGCGCCCGGGGACGGCGACGCCGACGGCGTGACCGACGATCTGGACGAGTGCCCGGACACGCCGGCCGGCGCGACGGTGGACGTCCGGGGCTGCCCGTCCGACTCCGACGGTGACCGGGTGCTGGACGGCCTCGACCGGTGCCCCGACACACCTCCCGGCGCCACCGTCAACGCGCTCGGCTGCCCGTCGGACGAAGATGCCGACAACGTGGCGGACGGCGTGGATCAGTGCCCCGGCACGCCGCTGGGCGCGCTGGTGGATCCCCGCGGCTGTCCCACCGACTCGGACGGCGATACGGTGTTCGACGGCATCGATCAGTGCCCCAACACCGCGGCGGGCGCGGCCGTGGACGCGCGCGGTTGCACGACCCAGGTCGTCCAGGCCGTGGAAGCCCCGAAGGACACGGACAGGGACGGCGTCACGGACGACGTGGACCGCTGCCCGAACACCCCGCCCGGCTCCCAGGTCGATCAGGTCGGCTGCATGATCCTGTTCCGGGAGCCGGCGGGCGAGAAGGCCACGCCGCTGGTCCTGCGGGGCGTGAACTTCGCCACGGGCCGGTCGATCTTGACGCGCGAGTCGCTCGGCGTCCTGGACGAGGTCGCGGCGTCGCTGGTGGCGAACCCCGACGTGCGGATCGAGATCGCGGGTCACACCGACAACACGGGCTCCGACGCGCTCAATCTGCGGCTGTCGCAAGCGCGGGCGGCGGCCGTGCGGCACTACCTGGTGAGCAAGGGCGTCGCCCTGGACCGGATGACGGCCCGGGGGTACGGTGAGAGCGAGCCGGTGGCCGACAACACCACACCCCAAGGACGGGCGGAGAACCGGCGGGTGGAGCTGCGCAGAAGCAACTGAGTGCTTTACCTCCCCAGACTGAACCGTGAGCACCCCATGACCCGCCGCCTCGTTCCCCTCACCGCCCTCGCGCTCCTGGCTACTCCGGCCGCGGCCCAGACCCCGCGCCCGTGGCGCGCCACCGACTACTACCGGCTGGTGGTCGTCTCCGATCCGGAACTGGCGCCGGACGGCCGCCGCGTGGCGTTCACCGTCACGACCGTGGTCGAAGAAAAGGACAAGCGCCACTCCGAGATCTGGATGGTGGCGACCGACGGCTCCGCGGCACCGTACCGATATACCAGCCCCACCACCGAAGCGTCGGGGCCCTCGTGGTCGCCCGACGGCTCGCTGCTGGCCTTCTCCAGCCGGCGCGAGGGGGCCGAGGAGAACGTCTGGTTCCTGCGTACCGGGGCGCCGGGGGGCGAGGCGTTCCAGATCGAGGGCGTCAAGGCGGTCCCGGAGTTCTCTCCCGACGGGCAATGGCTGTTGTTCGGCTGGCGGGGCGACGAGCCGGACAGCCTGAAGGATCAGCCCGGCCGCAACCGGGTTTCGCCCGCGGCCATCACGCGGGGCCCCGATCCCACGCGGTTCGACGGTCGCGTCTACACGTCGCTGCCCTTCAAGGGAGACGAGCGCGGCTACCTCGCCCCGCGCGAGACCCGCCGGCCGTTGCACTTCTACCTGGTGCCGCGCGCGGGCAGCGCGCCGAAGCGGCTCACCGACGGCGAGCTGAGCCAGGGCGATCCCGTCTGGTCCCCGGACGGGCGTCAGGTGGCGTTCGTGCAGGATTCCACGGAGCACGACGAGCTGCGCCCGCAGCCCCGGCCCCAGCTGTACGTGCTCGCCGTGGGCGACGGCGCGGTCCGACGCATCGAGACGGGATACGTCGAGAGCACCAACCCCGAGTGGTCGCCCGACGGCCGATCGATCGCGTTCTCGTGCTCGCAGGGTCGCGGTGAAGCGGACGACCTGTGCGTCGTCCCGTCGGGCGGCGGCGCGGTGCGCAACCTGACGTCCGGGTGGGACCTCGACCCGTCGGGGCACCGCTGGTCTCCCGACGGCCGGACGCTGCTCGTCAACAGCGTCACGCGCGGCAACGTGCACCTCTTCGCCGTGCCGGCGGTCGGTGGAGCGGTGCGCCAGCTCACCCGGGGCGAGCGCCAGCTGCGCGGGTTCACGTGGAGCCGCGACGGCCGGACCCTGGCGTATACGGCGAGCGACGTCACGCACCCGGCCGAGCTGTTCGTGGCGCGGCTCGCGGGCCGCGGGGTGACCGACGAGCGCCGGCTCACCGCGTTCAACGATTCCCTCGTGGCGCAGGTGGCGTTGATCCCCGCCGACACGTTCTGGTACGAGGGCGTCGGGGGCCTGCGGATCCAGGGGTGGCTGATGCGGCCGTACGGGTACGAGTCCGGCAAGCAGTATCCCCTGGTGCTGTCGATTCACGGCGGGCCGCACTCGTTCTACGGCAACGTGCTGTTCCCAGAGTTCCAGATGCTCGCCGGTCAGGGATACTGGATGCTGTTCACCAACCCGCGCGGCTCGAGCGGGTACGGCCACGCGTTCACGTTCGCCACCCGCGGCCGTTGGGGGATGGAGGACTACCAGGACCTGATGCAGGCGGTGGACGTCGTCATCGCCCGGGGCGAGGTGGACACGACCCGCTTGGCCGTGCTGGGCGGCTCCTACGGCGGATTCATGACCAACTGGGTGGTGGGCCATACCGGCCGGTTCCGCGTGGCCCAGACCGACCGGTCGATCTACAACTGGTATTCGTGGTATGGGTCCTCGGACGCCCAGGGGCTGACCGACTACGAGTTCTTCGGCACGCCGTGGGAGAACGATTCGCTGTACGCCGCGCTGTCGCCCATGACCTACGCGACCAATATCCGGACGCCGCTGCTGGTCGTGCACTCCGAAGACGATTTCCGCACGCCGATCACGGACGCCGAGCAGCTGTTCGTCATGCTCCGGAAGCGCGGGATCCCGGCGGAGTTCGTGCGCTACCCGCGGTCGTACCACGGGCTCTCCCGCACCGGGCCGCCGTGGCTGCTGGTGGACCGGCTGGAGCGGATCCGCACGTGGTTCGCGCACTGGCTGGGGACGGGCGACACGCCGCCGGCGGCGGGCGCGTCGCGGTAGATGCGGCAACCGAGCGACGCTCCCGGGATTCCCAGGGTGAAGCCTGGGCTCCTTGGCTTCCTCCTCGTGGTCGCCGCCGCCCCCCTCGCGGCCCAGCGCGCGCCGGACATCCCCACGCCCCGCTCGGTTCTCGGCTTCGAGCCCGGCGACGACGGGCACCTCGCCGAGTGGTCGCTCCTGCTGCGCTACTACCGGGCGCTGGCGCGCGCC
>JBOHSV010000135.1:0-2074 GCA_050921735.1 Gemmatimonadales bacterium
GCGCGGCGGGGCGCGGCGCCAGCAGGAGCCGCACGCCCGCGCCCGCGAGGGCCAGGAGGGCGAGCAGCAGAGCGGCGCGTTTGTCGTCCACCTACTCACACTGAACAGTCTCCAGCAGCCGCCCCACTCCCGTCCTACGCAGTCAGGGTCAGAAAACCGCGGGCAGGACCTGCAACCTCAGCCCTACTCCCTGACCAGCGCGAGCGCCACATCTCCCACCATCTTCAGCGACTGCGCCGAAATCTTGTCGATCGTGTCTTCGATCGTGTGATGGTACGGGTAGTCGTAGTCGATCACGTCGATCGCCCGGATGCCGGCCTGTTGCAGGGGCAGGTGATCGTCGGTCAGCGCCTGCCCGACCCGCGACACGAATACGCGCCCGTACCCCAGGCGCTCGGCGGTGCGCCACATGCGGTTAACGACCTCCGGCGCCGCGGCCACGGAGTACCCCTCCTGGGGGATCTCGAGATCCCGGTCGCCCACCATGTCGAACAGGACGGCGAACAGTGGCGGGTACCCCGGGGGCTGGTGCGCCGCGAAGTATCGCGACCCCAGCAGGGTCTCGGTCGTGTCGCTGAAATCGCCGAAGTCCTCGCCGTCCACGAACAGCAGGTCGACGCCGTAGGCGGGGGGGCGCGCGGCCAGGGCGTCGGCGACGCCGAGCAGGACGGCCACCCCCGAGCCGCCGTCGTTGGCGCCGGGCACCGGCAACGCCCGGTTGCCGAGGTTGGGGTCCTTGTCCGCGACCGGACGCGTGTCCCAGTGCGCCAGCAGCAGCACCCGCTCGGTGGCGTCGGGGCGGAACCGGGCGAGGAAGTTCCGCAGCCGCAGGGTCTCGCCTCCCGAGGTGCGCTGGGTGAACGGCTGCACGATGACCGTGTCGGCGCGCCGCCGCAGCTCGGCCTCGAGCCAGTCGCCCATGCGCCGGTGCCCCGGCGTGTTGGGAATGCGGGGACCGAACGCGAGCTGGCGCTCGACGTAGCTCAGGGCGCGGGCGCCGTCGAATTCGGCCATGCCGCCGGCGTTGGCCTGACACGCCACGGCCAGCACCGCCCCGAGCAGGGCGATCGCCCGACCGCCCGACCGCCCAACCGCTCCCGCCCTCATCGCAGCTGCCCCACCGTGCTCGTGAGGTTCACGAACGCCGTCAGCACGAGCTGGGCGTTCTTGCGGTTGGCCTGCCGCTCGTCGTTGAGCACGTACGCCATTTGGAACCCCGCGCTGATGTTGGGGGGGAAGTCCGTATCGAGGGTAAGGTGGGCCTGGGTCTGGCGGCTGTCCACATGCGGCACGCAGGCGTCTCCACCCGCGGGCCGCAGGCACGTGACGTTTTCGTTGTACGCGTAGCGGGCATTCACCCGGATGCCGCTCGGCAGGCGGGCCAGCGCCGCCGGCGGCCGGAGCGTGACGCTGGCCGCGGCGCTCCACGTGTCGTGAGTGGTCCGGAACAGGCTCCCGGCCGCCAGCCGGTCGTTTCGGGCGTACGCCGCGTCGAACGTGGTCAGCAGGCCGCCCGCCCACGTGAGCGACAGGCTGGGAGCGAGCGCGCGTTCGGTGGTGCGCGAGAGCGTCGGCGCGCCCGCCGGCGAGACCCCGACGTGCTCGCTGCCCGACTCGCGCTCCCGGTACCCCAGGCGGGCGGTCAGCCCGGAGAGCACGCGCCCCAACGCCGTCCGGCCGGGGGACAGGCTCCAGGTCGCGGAGAGCACCGGCCAGGCACGGCTCTCGGTGCGGATCGGCACCTGCACCGCGTTCCGCAGGAGCCAGGTGACGCCGGTCCCCTCCTGATAACTCGCGGTGACCCGCAGGCCCAGCGGCAGGGCCACCCCGCTCTGGACGCCGAGCGTGGTGGTCTGCGACGCCGACGCGGCGAGCACGCCCTGCTCGCGGCGGAACCGCTCCACGCCGCCCAGGGCGAGCTGGTAGGCGAGCGACGGCGGGAACGGCGAGCGGTGAAAGCTCGACGTGATGGCGCGCGCGTAGCGGACGTCCACGTTGGCCACGCGGGCCAGCAGCCGGGCCGGCACGCCGCTGTCGGGGAACAGCGCCTGCCCCAGCCGCCGGACGTCGAGCT
>JBOHSV010000136.1:0-4506 GCA_050921735.1 Gemmatimonadales bacterium
GAGCGAACACTCCACAGCCTTGAGGATGCGGGCGGTTCGATGTGCTGCGGCTTCTCGCGGAGAGAAAGTTGCGCCTCGCCGATGTCCACGAGGACTATGTACGGAACCCCGCAGCGCTCCAGCACCGAACGGCCGCGGCGGCTAGCCCGACGTTGGGCCCGCTCCTGGATCAATGGTTTACCTGGCTCGATGATCCCGCGAGCCTGAGCCCCAAGACCAGGCGTCCGTACGCGCCAAAGACGATCCAGCGATATAAGGTGAGTTGGACGCGACTGCTCGCACTTCGTTCACGGTGCCGCGAGTCCGCGGTCGCGGACCTCACGAAGGGCTTTCTAGCTGACTTTCGCGCACAACGGCGCTGCGAGGGCGTGAGCGGCGCGACCATAAACCGGGACCTCTGCACCATCAGCGCGTTCCTCACCTGGTGCGAGCAGGAGGGTGGGATCGGCGTGAACCGCCCCGCCGTGCTCCGAGAGCGCGAATCTGCGGGCCGCGAGCGCTGGCTCGACGCGTCAGAGCTGGCCCAACTTGAAGCCGCCCTTCCCCGCCCTTGGTGGCCGCTGTTCGCCGTTCTCGCGTACACCGGACTGCGTGTCGGCGAAGCGCAGGGGCTGCGTTGGAGTGACGTTCGCCTGTCCGACCGGCTGATCACCGTGTATGAGAGAGGTCGTCGCCTCAAGACATCAGCGAGCGCGCGTGTGGTGCCCATTCCGCTGCCGCTGGCTCACGTGCTGGCAGAACATCGGACACGGTACCCCGGCGGGCCAGCGGACCAGGTGTTCCCTCACCCGCTCGGCTCTTAGCAACTGGCCCAGCGGGTCTTCCAGCGCTCCTGCCGCGAAGCCGGGCTACACGACCTCCGGATCCACGACCTCCGGCAGACCTTCGGCGTCCATTGCGCACAAGCGGGCATCCCGATTGTCCGAATCCAGCGTCTGCTTGGGCACTCGACGCCCACGATGGCGTTGCGATATATGAGTCACGCGCCGGAGAATTACTTTACCGAGGACGCTGCGCGAGTGGCCGCGAGTCTGTCCGGGGCCTCCGATCGCGAGGCGAGTACACGGGCCGAGCTGGCACGTCGAGGGCTCAAGCGAACCTGATCCGCTGCCGGCTGCCACCAATTCTGCCACCAGCCGCTCGACAATGGCACCGGCAGCCTCCTGGCGGGGGTTGCACAAGCCCAAGTGAATTGCGACCTTCCGCACCTCGAGGAGAGGTGGCCGAGTGGCTGAAGGCGGCGGTTTGCTAAACCGTTATAGGGCCTTAAAACCCTATCGGGGGTTCGAATCCCCCCCTCTCCGTAAACAACGACAAATGTCCAATGTAGAATTTCGAATGTCCAAATTCGTAATTGGACATTGGATATTGGACATTCTACGGTTTCCCTCGTGACAGACACCGTTCGTGTCCGCTTCGCTCCGTCCCCCACCGGCTACCTGCACGTCGGCGGCGCGCGCACGGCGCTGTTCAACTGGCTCTACGCCCGCCACGTGGGCGGCCAGTTCCTGCTGCGCATCGAGGACACCGACCGAGAGCGTTCCTCGGAGGAACACACCGGCGTCATCCTCGACGGGCTCACCTGGCTCGGGCTCGACTGGGACGAGGAACCCGTGTTCCAGGGCGCGCGGATCGCACGCCACCGCAAGCTGGCCGAGCGGCTGCTGGCCGAGGGGAAAGGGTATCTCGGCGAGGGCGCCATCCGTCTGCGCGTGCCGCCCGGCGCGATCGCCTGGGACGACGCCGTCCACGGGCGGATCAGCTTCCGGGGCGAGGATATCAAGGACTTCGTGATCCTGCGCTCGGACGGAACGCCGCTGTACAACTTCGCGGTGGTGGCGGACGATCTCGACATGCGGGTGACGCACGTGATCCGCGGCGACGACCACATCTCGAACACCCCGAAGCAGATCGCCGTGTACCGCGCGCTGGGCGCCGAGCCGCCGGTGTTCGGCCACGTGCCGATGATCCACGGCCCCGACGGCAAGAAGCTCTCCAAGCGGCACGGCGCGACCGCGGTGGGGGACTACCAGCACCTCGGCATCCTGCCCGCCGCGATGCGCAACTTCCTGGCCCTGCTTGGCTGGTCGCCGGGGGGCGACCGGGAGATCCTGGCGCTCGACGAGCTGGTTCGGCTGTTCACCCTCGACGGCATCCTCGAGAAAGCCGCGATCTTCGACATCAACAAGCTCTACTGGATGAACGGGCAGTACCTTTCGCAGGCGGTGGCCGACGAGCTGTACGACCTCGTGGCTCCCGAGCTGCGGAAACTCGGCGTCGACGGCAAGCGCGACGCCGTGCTCAAGGCGATCACGGCGGTGAAGACGCGGTCCCGTACGACGCTCGAGGTCGCCCGCCAGGTGGCGGTGCGGCTGGATGCGAAGTTCGTGGAGCTGGACGACAAGGCCCGGAAGGAGATCGCGAAGGACCCCGCCGGCTACAAGGCATCCTTGGAGGCAAGTTTGAGTACATTGCGGGATACGGAATGGGATTCTATGATACTAGAGCGGCAGCTCCGGGCGCTGGCCGAGGAGCGCGGCGTGGCGGCCGGAAAGGTGTTTCAGCCGATCCGGATCGCCCTCACCGGCTCGACGGTCTCGGAACCCGTGAACGAGCTGCTGTACGTCGTCGGCAAGGAGGCCGCGCTGGCCCGGTTGGCGGCGGCCGCGTCGCGAACGTAGGGGGAGCATCGCTGCGGGCACCAACCTAAGGAGGTCCCATGAGATCGTTGACAGCGTTCGGCGTAGTGTGCGCGATCGGCGGGTTACTCGCGTGCGACGATGAGGTCGGACCCACCGAGGTCGAAACGTTCACTGCCGTCATGAACGGCGCCAACGTGAACCCGCCGAGCGGCCCCATCACGACCCCGGCCACCGGCACCGCAACCCTATCCGTCGTGGGCGGCGTCATCGTTTACCGGATTGACGTGGCAGACATCACGGACGTGTTTGCGGCACACATTCACGCACCGGCGATCGCCACCGTCAACGCCGGCGTGACCGTGAACCTCTGCGGCACGGGAGGCCCCACGCCCGACTGTGAATCGGGTACTGGGGTCCTCGCCGCCGGCGTGGCCACGCAGGTGAACGGGATGTCATTCGACAGGCTGCTGACGTTGTTCCGGACCGACAGCGCGTACGTCAACGTCCACACAACCGCCAATCCCGGCGGCGAGATCCGAGGACAGATCCGCGCGCAGTAGCCGGAGCGTCGTTCGGCGAGAGCGTGGCTTTCGACCAACACGGCGAGGGCCACGCTCCCGGCTGCCGCCCATCTCAGACGAGGGGAGGAGATATGCGTATGACACGTTGGCACGGATTCCGTTTGCTGGCGGTGGCATGCCTGGCGCCAGGATGCGGTGGCGGCGGCGGGGGCGGGGGCGGGGGCGGCACCGAGCCGCCGGGGCCGCCGGCCCAGCTCGCGAAGACCGGCGGCGACAACCAGACCTGGTACTTCAACAACGCCCTGCCCAGCGCCTATGCCGTCACCCTCCGAGACGCCAGCGGCCGGGCCGTCCCCGGCGTGGCGGTCACCTGGGCGGTGGCCGCGGGCGATGGTTCCGTCTCGCCGACCCAGGGCACGACGAACGCAAGCGGCGTGACCACCGCAACGCACACGCTCGGGCCC
Organism: Gemmatimonadales bacterium; assembly: GCA_050921735.1. Taxonomy (GTDB): domain Bacteria; phylum Gemmatimonadota; class Gemmatimonadetes; order Gemmatimonadales; family GWC2-71-9; genus DATLXT01. The sequence goes on from JBOHSV010000136.1 coordinate 3,628, forward strand.
AGCGCGACGACCCAGACGGCCACCGCCACCGTGGCCGGCATCCCCGCCGCGACGTTCACCGCGACCGCCGAGGCGGCGCCCGCGAGCGGCGCCGTGGACCTGATCAACATCACGTTCCGGCCGGCCGACACGGCAGTCGTCGTGGGTGGGACCGTCACCTGGACGTGGCGGGACAACCCGGAGCAGCACAACGTCACGTTCGAAGCAGGCCCGACCCCCCGGCCGGCGAATTCAACGACGAAGCCGACCGGGATCTACGAGGTCACCTTTACGACGGCCGGAGTCTACGACTATACGTGCACCATCCACGCGGGGATGGACGGGAAGATGCGCGTCGTGAATCCGTGAGGGAGGTGGAGCACCGCTAGGGAATCACCCTGACCGTGTCCTTCGCCTGCTCCCGCGCCCGCCGCTCGGCCTCGCGCTCCGCCTGCTTGCGGGCCCGCAGCTCCTTCACGTAACGCCGGAAATCGTTCAGCGTCTCCGTGCGCTGGGCCGAGCGCATCAGGTCCTCGCGCATGGCGCGCAGCTGCTCGGCCCGCTCCATCTCGCCGTAGTTCCCCTGGGGCAGCGTGATCGGCAGCAGCGCGAGCGCCGCCGTCGGGATCTTGATCCCCGCCACGTGGATGTACTGCGAGTCGATCCCGAACACCGTGCCCGCGACGTCGGTCGTCCAGGTCGGCAGCTGGCGCTCGCGCTGCGCCGAATCGAGCACGACGTTGAGCGAATCCACCATGGCCCGCAGCCGCCGCACCACCACCGAGTCGCGGTGCTCCGGCTCGCCGTACAGCGCCTCGGCGACGAGGCCGGGAAGGGCGGGACGGGGGCTGACCCACAGCCGGCCGTCCCCCAGCTGCGGGCCGCCCGGCAGTCCCGGGA
>JBOHSV010000137.1:0-3904 GCA_050921735.1 Gemmatimonadales bacterium
TCGCCTCCGATCGGCTGGGGACGTTCGGCTCGCTCGACCTGTGGCTTGCGACTCGGGCGAGCACTTCGGACCCCTGGTCAACCCCCGCGAACCTCGGGCCCGTCGTCAATACCACGGTCATTGATGCGCGCCCGGCACTCTCTTTTGACGGCACGCAGCTCTACTTCCAGTCGCCTCGTCCTGGTGGTCATGGAAGCTTCGACCTTTACGTGACGACGCGCAGCAAACTCAAAGGGCCGGACTAGCGCGACCCCGACGCCACGACGCCACGTTCCACGACGACCCGGAGCGTGGCGTCCCAGCGCTCGGCGACGAGCTCACCAACGAGCTCGTGTCGGAATCCTCCTCGTCGTGCTCAAGCTGTGAGCCGCATTACGCGCTAGCTCCCCACAACCGCCATACACTCGATCTCCACCCGCGCCCCCAACGCCAGCCCGCTCCCCGCCACCGTCGAGCGCGCCGGCGGGTTCCGCGGGAAGTACGTCGCGTACACCGCGTTCATCGCCGCGTAGTCGCGGATGTCCGACAGGAACACCGTGCACTTGAACACCCGCTCCATCGAGCTGCCCGCGTGCTCCAGCACCCGCTCGATGTTCTCCAGCGTCTGGCGGGTCTGGCCCGCGACGCCGGTGTCCGCCAGCTGCCGCTGGCCCGGCACGTTGCCGATCTGCCCCGACAGATACAGCACATTCCCCACACGCACGGCCGTCGAGAACGGCAGCCCGACCGACGCGCCGGGCATCTGGATGACCTCGTGATCCTGGCCCGCGGCCGGAGCAGCCAGCCCCAGCCCGAGCAGTGCGCATAGCACCATTCGCATGTCCGTCCTCCCGGTCAGTCCTTCTTCTTAGCGTCCTCCGCCTTCTCGAACAGCGCGTCCCACGCCCGCTGGATGGCCTTGGCCGAGCCCAGGCCCGCGGCGAGCGCGAACGCCACGCCCACCGACCCGAACGCGATCAGGAACCCCGCCAGGATGATCTCCCGGGCGAACTGGAGCTGCCAGAGCCCCAAGGCCGCCACGACGGCGAGCAACGCGCCCTTCAGCGCCTTGGCCACGAGCCGCGCCTGGCTTACCCCCTCCTCCGCCAGCCCCTCCTCCACGCGGGCGCCGAGCACGTTGGCGATCACGACCCCCACGATCACGATGAGCAGGACCAGCGCCAGGTTCGGGATGTAGAACACGAGGCGATCCACCAGCTCGGCCAACACGGCCAGGCCCCAGATCTTGAGCGCGTTGTCGAGGAAGATCAGGACCACCACCACCAGGCCGCCCGTCCCGATGGCGTCGTACAGCGCCGCCCGCACGTCGCCCTTGCCGAACGCCGCGCGCCACCCGGCCCGGCCCGCCAGCCGGTCGAGCCGCAGCCAGATGAAGAGCCGCACGATGGCCCGCTTGGCCACCCACCCGGCCGCCAGGCCCAGCGCCAACACCAGCAGGCCGGCGGCGAGCGTCGGCAGGTAGTCCGCGAACCGCTGCAGCATCCCGCGCATGGGCTCCGAAGTCTGCGCTTGCATAGGCGTCTCAGCGCTCCGTCAAGAAGAACCAGCGGAAGTGGCCGGGCCGCTGCTCGGGCACGTCCCGCACCACGATCAGGGGGTGGCGCCCGCGCGCCGCGAGGGCGCCCGGCACCGTCCGGCCGATCAGCGCGGCCACGGGATCGGTGCTGGGCGCGCCGATGAGCACGAGATCGTCCCGCCGCAGGGTGGCCCCCAGCCCGCGCGCCACGTCGCGCCGCCGCAGCACCTCCAGGCGCGTGTCGAGCCCCGCGGCCTCGAGCAGCGCGCCCAGGTCCGCGGTCCAGCGTTCCACCGCCTCCGCCGGCGCATCGGGCGGGACCACGGTCACGGCCCGGACCGGCACCCCGAAGCGCGCGGCGAACGCGGGGGCGAGCTCCGCCGCGAGCTTCGCGTGCCGGCTGGTGGTGATCGGGACCACCACCCGCGACACGCCGTTCCCGGCGAACGACCCGAACACCACGCCCACCTGGCAGGGCGCGTCGTGAATCACGTGCTCGACGATCGAGGCCACCAGGCGCTCGAGAAACGAGCCGCTCACCGGCCGCCCCAGGACGAGGAAATTGCACTCCTCCTCGCGCACCGTCTGCACGATGCCGTGGCTGATGCGGCGCGCGATCTTGAGGACCGACCGCGCGGGCACGTCGTGCGCGCGCGCGTGCGCGACCGCGTCCTCGAGCAGCGGCTCCAGCTCGCGCGCGAGGCGCCGCCCGGCCATCAGCGTCTCGCCGTCCGGCACCTCGGCCACCGTCGTGACGACGATCTCGCCGTTGTGCTGGCGCGCGATGGTCATCGCGGCGTCCATGAGCGACGGCATGGTCCGCGGGCTCGACACGGCGGCCAGCACGCGGTACTCCTTCCGCTCGATCCGCTCCATCCATTCGGCCTGGGCCTCGAACGCGGCCTCCTGCCGGCGGCTGTAGCGGTAGTACACCACCGCGCCGAGCCCCAGCCACGCGAGCACGGCGAGCGAGCCCGTAGGATAGTGCTTGAACAGGAACACCGCGAGAAACAGCATCGCGCCGATCGCGACGATCGGGACCACCGGCATGAGCGGCACCTTGAAGCCGCGGTCCAGGTCGGGCCGCAGCTTGCGCAGCCGGATGACGGCGACGTTCACCTGGACGAAGAGCAGCAGGAACATGATGTCGGCCGCGGCGGCGACGTCCTCGATCGGCAGCGTGACGGCCATCGCGACGATGACCACGGCGGAGAGCAGGATCGCGACGTGCGGCGTGGCGCGCCCGGGGTGCACCCGGCCCAGCCGCTGCGGCAGGTTCGCGTCGCGGGCCATGGCGAACGCCACGCGCGAGGACGAGTAGATCGTCGCGTTCAGCGCGGACAGGGTGGACAGCAGCCCGCCCACCAGGATCACGATCCCGCCCCCGACCACGAACTGGTCCGCCGCCCGCACGAGCGCGAGTTCCTTCTCCTGCCCGAGGTACTGGGGCGGCGTCAAGCCTCCGGGCGGCGTGACCGCGCCGATCGCCACCAGCGCCACCAGCAGGTAGATGGGGATGACGATGAGCAGCGACAAGAACATCGCCCGCGGCACGTTGCGCTTCGGGTTCTCCACCTCCTCGCTGGTCTGGGCGATGATCTCGTAACCCTCGAAGGCGATGAAGGTGAGCCCCATCGCCGCGAACACCCCGCCCCACCCCTGGGTGAAGAACGGCTCGAACGCCGGCCGCCAGTCGCCCCGCCGCGCCATGACCCACAGCCCCGCCGCGATGAAGGCGCCGATCACGACGACTTTCCCGACCGTGACGACGTTGCCGGCTTTGCCGGTCTCCGACGCCCCGCGGTAGTTGATGTACGCGAACGCCGCCGTGGCGAGCACGGCGAGCCACTTCTCCAGCGTCATGAAGCCCCAGCGCAGCTCGGGCGCCCCGGCCGCTTCCAGCACCTCGCGGAAGTAGGCGCCGAACCCCAGCGCGTACAGCGAGCACGCCACCGCGTGGGCGAACCACGACATCCAGCCCGAGAGGAACCCGTTGGGGTCCGGGAGCGACGACTTGACCCAGAGATAGCCGCCGCCCGCGTCGTGGAACGCGCTGCCCAGCTCGGCGTAGGTCATGGCGGTGAGCAGCGCGACGAAGCCGTTGAGCAGGAACGCGACGATGAGGGCGGGGCCCGCGACGCCGGCGGCGATGCCGGTGAGCACGAAGATGCCGGCGCCGATCATGGCGCCGACACCGATCATCGTGATGTCGATGAGCCGCATCTCGCGGCTCAGACGGACTTCGGTGGGGATCGGGCCTCCCGGCGCGGGCCGGGCCAACAGTATCAGTCGCCTCGGCGCGCGTCCACCCGCACCGCGGCCCCGGCCGCCGCGAGCGCGAACCCCGCCGCCGCGCTCGCCCAGAACGCCGCGCGCCCGCCCACACCC
>JBOHSV010000138.1:0-2344 GCA_050921735.1 Gemmatimonadales bacterium
GCCGTGCGCTGCGCGCCCGGCATCGGCTGGGCCTGGTAGCCCATTTCGTGGATCACGGCCACCACGCGCTGCACCTCTTCCGACGAGGCGCCGTGGCGCATGACGATCAGCACGGCTCGGGTCCTCCGATGGTGAAGCGCTCCCCGTCCCGGGCGGCGGTGACCGGGCCCCGGAACCGGGCCCCGGCCACGCGCGCCGGGTCCGTAGTTTCGACAGGCGGATAGAAGTGCGTCAAGACGAGCCGTTTCGCCCGCGCCTCGCGGGCCAGGTCGCCCGCGCGCTCCGGCGTGAGGTGGTGATCCACGGCCCGCCCCTCGGGGAGAGAGCATTCCGCCAGCAACACGTCGCACCCGGCCGCCCACCGCGCCAGATCGGCGCTCGGGCCCGTGTCGCCGGTGTACACCAGGCGGCCCTCCGGGGCCGTGAGGCCCACCGCCACGCTCTCGGGCGTGTGCGGCACCGGGTGGGTCTCGAGGCTCACGTCCGCGTCGAGCGGAAACGGCTCGCCCTCGCGGACGTCCAGGATGCCGATCGGGAATCCCGGATCCAGCAGCCACGGCCCGAAACCCTCGGCGAGCGCCTTCACCAGCTGCACCGTGCCCGGCGGGCCCAGCACGACCAGCGGCTCCCGGCGCGCCGGCTCGCGGGCGTACTTGAGGGCGTACACGAGCATCGGCAGCTCGGCGTAGTGGTCCGGGTGGAAGTGCGACAGCACCACGTGCGACGCATCCTGCCACGGCAGGCCGAACTGCGCCAGGCGGTGCAGGGCGCCCGGCCCGCAATCGAGCAGCACGCGCAGCCGACCCCGCGCCACCCAGTGGCACGCGGCGGTCCGCTGCGCCGACGGCGCCACCGTCCCGGTGCCCACCGTGATCAGATCCACGACGTCACGGCCTCCTCCCCCGGAAGACGATGCGGCGGAAGAACCTCCGTCCGGACGCTTCGAGCATCATCAAATAGATGCCGGGGGGCACGATCCGGCCATCCGACGTGCTGCCGTCCCAGGTGAGGCGCGGGTCGCACGTGGCGCCGCCGGACCCTCCGCGCCCGTAGCGCCCGGCCGGGAGTAATCCGGGGAAGTCGGGGCTCGGGATCAACCGCCGCACGAGGTTGCCGCGAAGATCGAGGATCTCGAGCTCGACGGCGCCCGTCGCCGACACGTCGAACGAGAGGCAGGTCGCCTCCTGCCCCTCGGCGGGGAAGGGGTTCGGGAAGTTCTGGTACAACAGGGTGGCCCGCGGCAGGGTGTCCTGCGCGTGCGCCGTGGACTGGACCGCCACGGCCACGGCGAGGCCGATCAGGACCGGGATCAGACCGGTTCCAGGTGTCCCAGTCGCACGCCGACGATGGTCGAGACGCCCGGCTCCTGCATGGTGACGCCGTACACGGCGTCGGCGGCCTGCATGGTGCGGGGGTTGTGGGTGATGACGATGAATTGCGTCTGCTCCTTGAACTCCTGGAGCAGGCGCACGAACCGGCCCACGTTGGCGTCGTCGAGCGGCGCGTCCACCTCGTCGAGCAGGCAGAACGGGCTGGGGCGCGTGAGGAAGATCGCGAACAGCAGCGACACGGCCACGAGGGTGCGCTCGCCGGACGAGAGCAGGTGGATGCGCTGGGTCCGCTTGCCCCGCGGCGCGGCGTGGATCTCAATCTCGCTGTCGAGCGGCTCGTCCTCGTTGGCCAGGCGGACGTCGCACTCGCCGCCGCCGAACAGCGTCTGGAACACGGCGCGGAAGTGGTCGCGCACTTTGCCGAACGATTCGAGGAACAGCGTCTTGGCGGTCTGGTCGAGCTCGCGGGCGGCCTGCTGGAGCGAGCCGCGCGCGGCCACCAGGTCGTCGCGCTGGGTCATCAGAAACTCGAGGCGCTTGAGCTCTTCCGCGTGCTCCTCGACGGCCAGCGCGTTGACGGGCCCTACGGCCTCGATGGCGTCTCGCAGGCGCTCGTTCTCCCGGCGCAGCCACTCGAGGTCGCCGGGCACGTCCGGCGCCTCGGCCAGCAGGCGGTCGAGCGGCTTGCGCCACTCGCCCTCCACCCGCTCGACCAGTGCCCGGCGGCGGCCCTGCACCTCGGCGCGCTCCAGCTCCAGGCGGTGCTCCTCCTGGCCCAGCGCCTCGAGCTCGCGCCGGCCCTCGGCGAGCACCTGCTCGGCCTTGGCGAGACTGGTCTCCGCGAGCAGGACCTGGGCGCCGGCGTCGTTGGCCGCGGCTTCGAGCTCGGTGACGGCGACCCGCCGGTCCTTGAGCGCGTCTTCCCACTGGGCGCGCTGCGCGGCGAGGGTGGCGCTCTCGGTCTCCAGGGACGTGATCTCGGCGGCGAGGGTGGCCGCGTGATCGCGCGCCTC
>JBOHSV010000139.1:0-1684 GCA_050921735.1 Gemmatimonadales bacterium
GCCGGCGCAGCCCCAGGGCGGCGAGCAACTCCCGCACCTCCTCCGCGACCAGCGTGAAGTACGCGACCACCTGCTCCGGCGTGCCCCGGAACTTCTTCCGCAGCTCCGGCCGCTGCGTGGCGATCCCCGTGGGACAGCTGTTCAGGTGACACTGGCGCGCCATCGCGCATCCCAGCGCCACGACCGACGCCGTACCGAATCCGTAGACCTCGGCGCCGAGGGCGGCCGCGAGCACCACGTCCCGGCCGGTCCGCAGGCCGCCGTCCACGCGCACCTCGATACGGTCGCGCAGGCCGTTCGCGCCGAGCACCCGGTGCGTCTCGGCCAGGCCCAGCTCCCACGGCATCCCCGCGTGCTTGATGGAGGCCAGGGGCGAGGCGCCGGTCCCGCCGTTGAAGCCGGAAACGAGCACGTAGTCGGCGAACGCCTTGGCGACGCCGGCGGCCACGGTGCCGACCCCCGTCTCGGCCACCAGCTTCACGCCCACGCGGGCCTGCGGGTTCACCTGCTTGAGATCGTGAATCAGCTGGGCCAGATCCTCGATCGAGTAGATATCGTGATGGGGCGGCGGTGAGATCAGCGCGATCCCCGGGACGGCGTGGCGCAGCCGCGCGATCAGCTCCGTCACCTTGTGGCCGGGCAGCTGTCCGCCCTCGCCCGGCTTCGATCCCTGGGCGATCTTGATCTCCAGCTCGTCGGCGCGGACCAGGTACTCCGCGGTCACGCCGAACCGTCCGGACGCCACCTGCTTGATCCGGTTGTCGGCGCGGTCGCCGCCCGGCAGCGAGACGTAGGTGGCCGGATCCTCGCCCCCTTCCCCCGAGTTCGAGCGCGCGCCCATCCGGTTCATCCCGATGGCGAGCGCGGCGTGGGCCTCGGGCGACAGCGCCCCCAGCGACATCGCGCTCGAGACGAAGCGGCGGCGGATCGCCTCGACCGGCTCGACTTCGTCGAGCGGCACCGGGCGGCGGACCCGGAAGTCGAGCAGGTCGCGCGGGCCCGCCGGCGGACGCGCGCGGATCGCACCGGCGAATCCGCGGTAGCCGTCCGCGCTCCACCGGTCCACCGCGCCCTGGAGCAGGCGCACGAGGGGCGGCGCCCAGCCGTGATCCTCGCCCTCCTTGCGGTAGCGGATGTGCCCGTGGTCCGGGAGGCCGGGTGGCGCCGGGCCGCGCGGGTAGGCCGCCCGCTGGCGGGCCAGCACGTCCTCGGCGATCTCGCGGAACCCGATTCCGCCGAGCGGCGAGACGCTGCCGGTGAAGCAGCGGTCGATGACGGCCGCTCCCAGCCCCAGGGCCTCGAAGATCTGCGCGCCGGCGTAGGAGGCGAGGGTGGAGATCCCCATCTTGGCCAGGACTTTCAGCAGGCCCTGCTCGGCGGCGTCGCGGAACCGCGGGCGCGCCGGCGGGGCGAGCGACAGGAGCGCCAGCCACGGGTGCACCGCGTCGGCGCCGAAGCCGAAGAGCGCCGCCACGTGGTGCGTGCTCCAGGCGTCCCCCGCCTCGGCGACCAGGCCCACGCGCAGGCGGAGACCGGTACGCAGCAGATGCTGGTGCACCGCGCCGATCGCCAGGAGCAAGGGGATCGGCGCCCGATCCCGGTCGGCCGCGCGGTCGCTCACGACCAGCAGCGTGGCGCCGCGCCGCGCGGCGGTCGCGGCATCGCGACACAGGCGGTCGAGCGC
>JBOHSV010000140.1:0-8308 GCA_050921735.1 Gemmatimonadales bacterium
GCTTACCTCTCTTAGGCCAGTCGCGAGTCAGACCCTCAGGGGCACAGTTGTGGACGCGACGTCCGGCGCGCCGATCTCCATGGCGCACGTGACGCTGCTCAGAGGGAGTGGCACGATCGTCCAGAGCAACGTCACTGCAACGGATGGTTCTTTCATCATACGTGTACCCGAGCCTGGCGTATATCGGCTTCGCGCAACGCGGATTGGCTACATGGCGTTAGTGACTGACACGCTCGTTCTCTCAGTTGGACAGGAGGCGGAGCCGCACTTGACGTTGCAGGCAGCCGGCGTTCAGCTGCCACCTGTTGACGCCGTTGCAGAAGCACGGACGGAGCGGCTCGTTCGGGGTGGGTTTTACAAGCGCGTAACCAACGGGTTTGGATACTTCCGCACTCCGGAGCAACTCGACAGTCTTCGCCCAGTGTATCATGCGGAGTTGTTTGCTGGGATGGGGGGCGTGTGGACAGGGCCCGACGGAAGAGTGCGGTCACGGTCAAGCCACAAGAAGTGTTACCTCACGGTCGCTATTGACGGCGTGATCGTGGAACGCGGCGGTCCGTCGGAGCAGCCCTGGACAAACGTGGTCCACGTCGGGGACATAGAGGCAATAGAGGTGTTCCCGGGACCGGTTGGCGTGCCGGTGTGGCTGTCTCGGAGCGTTAGTGAGTGCGGCGCGATCCTCGTGTGGACCAAGGGTTCTCGGTAACGGAGCGGCGCTTCATTACGGCTCAGGGGCCCCAGGCGTAGAACCCCTTTCCACTCTTCTTCCCCAGCTCGCCGCGCGCCACTTTGTCGCGCAGGATTGCGGGCGGCGCATAGTGAGGCAGCTCCAGGCGCTGATGCAGCGACTCGGCGATCGCCAACCGGACGTCGAGGCCCACGACGTCGGACACCTTGAGCGGCCCCATGGCGTGCCCGTACCCCAGCTCCATCGCCTTATCGATGTCCTCGGCCGAGGCCACGCCCTCCTCGAGCATGCGCATCGCCTCCAAGCCGAGCACCACGCCCAGCCGGCTCGAGGCGAATCCGGGCGAGTCGCTGACCACGATCGGCTCCTTGCCGAGCCGCCGGGCCAGGGCGACGGCCTGATCGACCGCGGCTCGGTCCGTCCGGTCGTGCGGCACGACCTCGACCAGCTTCATCACCGGCACCGGGTTGAAGAAATGCATCCCCACCACCCGCTCCGGCACGGCGACGGCCCGGGCGATCTCGGCGATGGGGAGTGACGACGTATTGGTGGCGAGGAACGCCTCGCCCGGTGCCACGCGCTCGAGCTCGGTGAACAGCTGCTGCTTGGCGCCGAGGTCCTCCGCGATGGCCTCGATCACCACGTCCGCGTCCCGCACGGCCTCGGCGAGCGCCGCCGCCGTCCGCACGCGTCCGGCCACCGTCCCGCGATCTTCCGCGGGGAGCTTGCCGCGCCGGACGGCGCCGTCGAGCAGGTCGGCGATGCTCTTGCGGGCGCCCGTCAGGGCGTCGGGGTTGCTGTCGGTCAACGTCACGGTACACCCGGCCAGGGCCGCGACGTACGCGATCCCGTGACCCATGGTGCCGGCTCCGACCACCGCCACGCGGGGAGGGGGCGGGGAAGGGTTGGCGGTCATGCGGCGCGTGTGTCCACGACGCGGCGCGCCACGTCGGGGTGGTTGGTGCAGATCCCGTCCACCCCGAGTGCCAGCAGCACCCGCATGCGTCCGGGGTCATCCACGGTCCACACGATCACGCGGCCACCCGCGTCGTGAACGGCGGTCACGAGCTCCCGGTCCACGACCTGGTGCTCCTGCCACAGCACCGTGGCGCCGGCGTCTTCCATGGCCGCGACGGGCCGCACCAGGTACGAGGCGCTGAGCACACCGCGGACCAGGGCGGGCCGCCGGCCGCCCAGGCGTTGGACGATGCGATGGTCGAAGCTGTGGACGGCGTACCCCGAGGGATTGGGACCGGTGTCGAGCGTGTCGAGGAGGCGGGCGTCCCATCGGGGCCCGAGCGACTTGATCTCCACCCACACCCCCAGGCGCGGGTCGATCGCCGCGAGCGCTTCGCCGAGCGTGGGGACCGGCTCCCCGCTGGCCAGCCGCAGGCTCCGGACGCGGGCCGCCGACAGGTGGGCGATGTGGTGCCGCCCGTCGATCGTCTCGTCGTGGTGCACGACGAGCTCGCCGTCGGCCGAGGCGTGGACGTCGAGCTCCACGGCGTCGGACCCGAGCGACGCAGCGGCGCGGAAGGCCGCCAGCGAGTTCTCGAGCTCCCGGCCCGACGCGCCTCGGTGGGCGATGACGAGCGGCTGCCGCACTAGGCCGGGCGCTGGCGCAGGCTGTCGGCCTGCTTGGGCTCGATCCAGTCGGGCTCCTTCTGGATCCGGTGCACGGCGGCGTAGTGCTCGGGCTGGGGCAGGAGGGTTTTGAGATAGGCCTGGTAGCGCTCCCGGTCCGTCATCGGCTCGCCGGTGGTCGTGTACATCTGGTGCGCGTATTGCCCGATCTTGCGGTTGAACTTCACGTCGGGGACGGTGAGCCAGCGCTCCTGCTCGGGAATGAACATGTTCAGCCGCTCGACCAGCTTGAGGATCTCCTGGCGATACAGCTCGCGGCTGTGCTCGTTGAGGTGCGCCTTGTCGGCCTCGGCGGCGTTCTCGCGCTCGTCGTAGCGCCCCTTCAGTCCCCACACGTACGCCCAGTGCGCCGACGACGAGTGGTCGGTACCGAAGAGGTCGAACGCCGTCGGGATCCACTTATTGAAGAAACGCTGGATCACCTCGGCGGGCATCGTGCCCATCTTGACGATGCGCAGGAGGCCGTTGTTCCCGGTCCCCAGGTGGAACGATTCCTCCTTGAGCATCGGGCCCATGGACCGTGACAGGGGGTCGAAGGCCGAGACCGACAGCATCTTCAGCTGGAACTTGCCGTCCCGGTCGATGAACTGCGTGTAGGTGAAGAAGTCGAGCCAGTTGTCCACCAGCTCGTTGAACGACCCCAGGAGGCGCTCGCCTTCGTCGGCCCGGCGGTCCAGCAGTTTGGCGGCCTCGCGCTTCCCTTCGTCGCCGAAGTGCGCGCACAGGAGGTACGACATCTGCCAGCCGTGCCGCATCTCCTCGGTCATGACGCGCTGCAGGGCCAGCAGGTCGTAGTCCGACGGGGCGTGCGTGAGGAGGTTCCGCTGCTGCTCCACCGAGGCGAACTCCGTGTCCCCCTGGTACACGATGAGATTGAGCAGGGCGTCGCGGATGCGCTGGTCGGGGATGTGCATCACCGTGGGCCACTTGCGGTGGCCCTGGTAGTGGCCGAACTCGATGTGCGGCACCTCCGGCTCGCCGAACTTGGCGTCGAACTTGAAGGTCCGCAGATCGCCCTGGGGGAGGCCGATCGAATCCTGCCAGTACCGGAAGTAGTCGATCCAGTCGTCGAAGTTATTCAGCTTGCGAACCATTCAGCGGCTCCTCGTGGATTGGGCCCGGGCGATGGCGTCGCGTGCCTGGGCCGTGGCGAAGAGTTCGTTCTGATCGGCGATCTCGAGGTCGAGCGCGTCGGCGAGTGCGGCGCGTTCGCTCCGGTACACGGCTGCCTTGGCGCGCCGCGCGGCCGGAGCGGGGTACGAGGCCCACAGCTCGGCCAGCGCCCTCGCCTCCGCCGCCAGCCGCTCGTGCGGCACCACGCGGTCGAGCAGCCCCAGCTCGAGCGCCTCGGCGGCCGGCACCATGCGCGCGCTCCACGTCAGCTCGAGCGCTTTCGCCGTGCCGACCAGGCGCGGCAGGAAGAAGCTCCCGCCCCAATCGAGGGTCAGCCCCAGCCGGTGGAACACCTGGCCGATGGACGCCCGGTCCGAGGCCAGGCGATAATCGCACGCCAGGGCGAGGTTCGCCCCGCCGCCCGCCGCGGCCCCGTTGACGAGCGCCAGGACGGGCTTCGGCGCGCCCCGGATGGCCAGGGCGATGTCCTTTCCCGCGGCGACGAGGGCCGACCCTTTGTCCGCCAGGACGTCCAGATCGGCACCGGCGCAGAATCCTTTCCCCGCCCCCGTGAGGCAGATGACCCGGACCGCGTCGGCCCCGGCCAGCATCCGCAGCGCCTCGAGCAGCTCGTCGCACAGCTCGGGGTCGAGGGCGTTGCGTTTTTCCGGCCGGTGGAGCGTGATGGTCCCGACCGGGCCCGAGATCTCGACCAGCACCCGCTCGTAGGCCGCCATCACACGCGCTCGACGATCATCGCGATCCCCTGGCCCACGCCGACACACATCGTGGCCAGGCCGTAGCGCGAATTCGTCCGGCGCAAGGCGTGCACGAGCGTCGTCAGCATCCGCGCGCCCGTGGCGCCAAGCGGGTGTCCCAGGGCAATCGCGCCGCCGTAGATATTCACGCGCTCGGCATCGAGTTCCAGCTCGCGCATGCACGCGATCGCCGGCGCCGCAAACGCCTCGTTCAATTCAACCAGATCGATCTGCTCGATCGTGAGCCCGGCCCGCTTCAGCGCTTTCTGCGTTGCCGGAATCGGGCCAAGCCCCATGCAGCTCGGATCGACGCCCGCGACTGCCGTGGTGACCACTCTCGCCAGCGGTGTCAACCCCGCCCGTCCCGGCCCGTCTCCGCCCGCCACCAATAACGCCGCCGCCCCGTCGTTGATCCCGCTCGAGCTCGCCGCCGTCACCGTCCCGCCGGCCCGGAAGGCGGGTTGGAGCTTCGAAACGGCGGCCAGCGTGGACCCGGGGCGGGGGTATTCGTCCCGCTCGAACCGCGAGCCGTCGGGCAGGGAGACGGGCACGAGCTCGTCCGAAAACACGCAGTCGCGTTGTGCCCGCTCGGCGCGCTGCTGGCTCTCGACGGCGAACGCGTCCTGCTCTTCCCGCCCGATGCCGTAGCGCTCGGCCACGATCTCCGCCGTCTCGCCCAGCGCGACGGTCCACTCCGTTTTCAGGCGAGGGTTCGTGAACCGCCACCCGACGGTCGTATCCGCCAGCTCGGGTGGCTTCCGGTTCCAGGGCTCGCCCGACTTGAGCAGCACGTAGGGCGCGCGGGTCATGTTTTCGACGCCGCCCGCGACGAAGGTCTCGCCCTCGCGCGCCCTGATCGCCTGGGCCGCGCTGGCCACCGCCTGGAGGCCGGAGCCGCACAACCGGTTGACGGTCTGGCCCGGCACCTCGACCGGGAGCCCCGCACGCAGCAGGGCCATCCGCGCCACGTTGCGGTTGTCCTCGCCCGCCTGGTTGGTGCAGCCCAGGATCACGTCGTCGATGGCGGCGGGGTCGATGCCCGTCCGCTCGACCACGGCCCGGATCGGAGTGGCGGCCAGGTCGTCCGCACGCACCCCCGCCAAGGCCCCTCCGTGTTTGCCCACGGGCGTCCGGAGCGCGGCATAGATCAGCGCCTCGGTCAAAGCCCGACCCACACGGTCTTGGTCTCGAGATAGCCGTCCAACGCCTCACGACCCAGGTCCCGCCCGAAGCCGGAGGCCTTGAATCCCCCGAACGGCGCGGCGGAGTCGTAGAAGTTGTAGGCGTTGATCCACACCGTGCCCGCGCGGATCGTGCGCGCCATCCGGTGCGCCTTCTGCACGTCCCGGGTCCAGATCCCCGCCGCGAGCCCGTAGATCGTCTGGTTTGCGAGCGCCGCAGCGTGGTCGGCATCGTCGAACGACAGCACGGCCAGCACGGGACCGAAGATCTCTTCGCGCGCGATCGTCATCTCCGGCGCGACCCGGTCGAAGACCGTCGCCTCGACGAAATAGCCCTTGCCGTTGGGACGGACGGCCTTGCCGCCGGCGACCAGCGCGGCACCCTCGTCCACCCCCCGCTGGATGTAACCGAGCACGGTCTCCTGCTGGCGCTTCGACACCAGCGCCCCGAGCCGCGTGTTCTTGTCCAGCGGGTCGCCCACGGTGAGCTTCTGCGCGTTGGCGGCGAGCTGCTCCACCACCTGATCGTGCACCGAGCGCTCCACCAGCAGGCGGGAGCCCGCGGCGCACACCTCGCCCTTGCCGTAAAAGATGCCGGTCTGGGCGCCCCGGACGGCGGCCTTCAGGTCCGCATCGGCGAAGACGATGTTGGGGGACTTGCCGCCCAGCTCGAGCGTCACGCGCTTGTTCGTCTCCGCCGCCATCCGCATGATCTGTCGCCCGACCTCGGTGGAGCCGGTGAACGCGATCTTGTCCACCTCGGGGTGCCGCACCAGCGCCGCGCCCGCCGTCGAGCCGCCGCCGGGCACCACGTTGAACGCGCCCGGCGGGAAGCCCGCCTCGGCCGCGATCTCGGCGAAGGCGAGGGCGGTGAGCGGGGTTTCGGAGGCGGGCTTGAGCACCACGGTACATCCCGCCGCCAGGGCCGGCGCGAACTTCCAGCTCGCGATGTTCAGCGGGAAGTTCCAGGGCACGATCGCGCCCACCACGCCGACCGGCTCCCGCAGCGTGTAGACGAAGAAGGATCCGTCCACGGGCAGCGTATCGCCCGCGATCTTGTCGGCCCACCCGGCGTAGTACCGCAGGGTGTTGACGGTGAGGGTGAGCTCGATCTTCGACTCGAACAGCGTCTTGCCGTTGTGCGCCGTCTCGAGCCGCGCGAACTCGTCGAGCCGCTGTTCCAGCCGGTCGGCGGCCTGATACAGCAGGCGCCCACGCTGGCGGGCGGACAGGGCGCGCCAGGCGTCGGACTCGAAGCACGCCCGGGCGGCGCGGACGGCACGGTCGACGTCCGCGGCGTCCGCCGCCGCCACCTCGGCAATCACCGCCTCGGTGGCGGGGTTGACGACGGGGAAGCGCTGGCCGCCCGCGGCGGGCCGCCACTCGTTGTTGATGAACAGCTCGGTCTTCACCGGCCCTTGAACTCCGCCACGCGCTTCTCCACATACGCCGCGATGCCCTCTTTCGCGTCGTCGCTCTGGAACAGCTGCTGCTGGAGCTCACGCTCGAGCGCGAGCGCGGACTCGAACGGGATTTCGGCGCCCGTCTGCACGGACCGCTTGATCAGTCCCACCGCTTTGGCCGCCTTGTTGGGCGGGCAGAACTGCCGGGCGTACAGCAGGACCTGCTCCCAGAACGCGTCGGCGGGAAAGATCTCGTTCACCAGGCCCAGCTCCTGCGCCCGCTCGAACGAGTACGTCTCGCCTTTCACCATCAGCTCGATCGCGCGCGGCTTCCCCACGATGCGGGCCAGCCGCTGGGTGCCGCCCGTGCCGGGGAGCACGCCCAGGTTCACCTCGGGGAGCCCGATCTTACCGCCGTTCTCCTTGGCGACGCGCACGTCGCACGCCATCGCGATCTCGAGCCCGCCGCCCACGGTGTGGCCGTTGAGCGCCGCGACGGTGAGCTTGGGGGTGTGCTCCAGGCGATTGAGCGTTTCGTTGGCGTGCAGGCAGAAAAAGTACTTGTAGCGCGGCGTGATGCTGTTGAGGTAGGCGATGTTGGCGCCCGCCGAAAAGAACTTCTCGCCGTGGCCGCGCAGGATGATGACGTGGACGTCGTCCTCGAACCGGGCCTGCAGGACGGCGTCGTCCAGCTGGCGCATCATCTCGTACGTGTAGGTGTTGGCCGGTGGATCGTCCAGCTCGACGATCGCGAGGCCGTCCTCCACCCGGTACCGCACGAGCGTTTTGGTGTCCCGGGCCGTCATCGTCGCCATGAGGGTCAGCCTCCCTGTGCCGTGGTGCGCGCCTCGACGAATCCGCCGAGGAAGATACGCGTGAGGAGATCGGCCAGCCGCACGGGATCGAGCGGCCCGGCCGGATCGTACCAGGTGTAGATCCAGTTCATCATGCCGAACAAGGCGTAGGCGGCGGCGCTGCGCTCCGCCGCGGGCTCGTCGGGCGCGGCCTCCTTCAGCAGCGCCTCCAGCAGGTCCACGTAGCGCCGTTTGCTGGCGTTCACGCGCCGCCGCCCCTCCCCCGAGAGCGAGGCGGCCTCGTGCGACAGCACCTTCATCTCAGGCATGTGCCGGGCGAAGAACGCGACGTGGTGGCGGATGAACGCCGCCAGCCGCTCGACGGGGTCGCGGGCCGCGGCCACGGCCTGCTCCGCGCCCTCGAGCACCCGCGTGAAGCAACGCTCCTGAATGAGCTGGAGCAGCTCCGCCTTGCCCCGGACGTAGTAGTACATCCCCGCCAGCGACATGCCGCTGGCCGCGGCCAGGTCGCGCATGGTGGTGGGGTGGTAGCCCTTGTCGGCGAACACGCGGGCTGCCTGCGTCAGCAGGTGATCGAGCCGCTCGTCGTACGAGCCCATGGGTGTCGAACGTCTGTTCGAATTGGCAACCTAGTGCGCGCGTGCGGGGGCGGTCAAGGGTGGACGCGCTTAACTTCCCGCCAGCTCCCCCGTCCACCGTACCGAGC
>JBOHSV010000141.1:0-6068 GCA_050921735.1 Gemmatimonadales bacterium
CCCTCCCGGAGGCCGACGGCCCAGCCCGCGACGGCGCCGTGGGCGCGGCGCAGCAGATCGACGGTGTGCGCGAAGTCGAGCGGGCGGGCGCGCGGGGGCTCCCGGCGCCGGAGGCGCACCAGGGCCCGGAAGGTAAGCCCGAAGGCGAGAAGCGCCCCGCCCAGCGCAGCGATCACGGCCCACCAGCCGCCCCGCTGAATGGCCAGCACCGCGCCCGCCAGGCCGAGCACTCGCAGCGCGAGTGTGGCCCGGCGGCCGGCCTGTGTCATGTCTGGTTGATGCGGCTCGCGGCCACCGCGGCGCCGAACCCGTTGTCGATGTTGACCACGGTGACACCCGACGCGCAGGCATTGAGCATGCCGAGCAGGGCCGCGAGCCCGCCGAACGACGCCCCGTAGCCGACGCTCGTCGGGACGGCGACGACCGGGACCTTGACGAGCCCCCCCACGACGCTGGGCAGGGCCCCTTCCATGCCCGCCACCACGATGATCACTGCGGCGCTGCGCAGCGCGTCGGTCTGGGTGAGGATCCGGTGGATGCCGGCCACGCCGACGTCGGTGAGACGCTCCACGCGGTTGCGCAGCGCCCGCGCCGTCACCGCCGCCTCTTCGGCCACCGGCAGATCGCTCGTCCCCGCGGTCACCACCAGCACGGTGCCGCGCCCGGTCGGCGGCGGCTCCGGCTCGGGCGGGAGATAGACGGTGCGGCCGAGGGCGTTGTGCTCCGCCCGGGGAAACCGCTCCAGCAGCGCGTCGCGATGCTCGGCCTCGGCCCGGGTCGCCAGGAACCTCCCTCCCACCCGCTCCAACCGCTCCGCGATGGCGAGGACCTGCCCGGGCGTCTTCCCCAGGCAGAGGATGACCTCCTGGTGCCCTTGCGTGATGGGCCGGAGATGGTCGATCTGCGCGAACGGCAGGCGCTCGATCAGCCGCGCCAGCTCGTCCGGGATCACGCCGCCGCCTCCAGCCCGGCACCCCCGAGGTGGGCGGCGACGATGGCCTCGGCCTGCGCCAGGGATTCCACCTGGAGCAGCCGCCGGCGCAGCTCGGCCGCGCCCGGCAGGCCCCTGGTGTACCACCCCAGGTGCTTGCGGAACTCGAGGACCGTCTTGCGCGTGTCACCCTGGAGGCGCAGCGCCAGCCGGGCGTGCTCGAAGGCGACGGCGAACCGCTCGCCCGGCGTCGGGCCCGGCCGCTTGCCCCGCCCCGCCAGGAGATCGCGCGCCTGCCCGAAGATCCACGGGTTTCCGAACGAGCCCCGCGCGATCATGACGCCGGCGCACCCCGTGTGGCACCGCATCGCCACAACGTCCTCGGCGGTCTGCACGTCGCCGTTCCCGATCACGGGGACGTCGAGGGCCTCGACCACCCGCGCGATCTCGTCCCACTCGGCGCGTCCCGCGTACATTTGCGTGCGGGTGCGCGGATGGAGCGTGAGCGCCAGCGCCCCGGCATCGCGGCAGCGGCGCGCGATCGTCACCGGATCGCGGCTCGCCTCGTCCCAGCCGCTGCGGATCTTGACCGTCACCGGCAGTGGCGTCGCGGCCCGCACCGCCCGAACGATCCGGGCCACCAGCCCCAGGTCCTTGAGACACCCCGAGCCGCCGTTGTTCTTCACCACCTTCTTGACGGGACAGCCGAAGTTGATGTCGATGAAGTCCGGTTCCACCAGCTCGGTCACCATCGCGGCGGCGCGGGCCATGACGGCGGCCTCGGCGCCGTAGAGCTGGATACCGATGGGACGCTCGACCGGCTCGAACCGCAGATCGCGCAGCACCCGCTCGAGGCCGAGGGTGACGCCCACTGCGGAGATGAACTCGGACACGACGACGTCGGCTCCGAACCGGCGGCACAGCTGGCGGAACGCGGGCTCGGAGACGCCCGCCATGGGCGCCAGCAGGAGGGGGACGTCGGACGCGACGTGATACGGCAACTGCATGCGACACAACGTAATGGCGCGTTGCGCGCCGGGCAACCGGCGGTTAGGTTACGCGCCCGTCACGCTTGGGAGTGACCGGCCGTGCGGTTACGCGAGTTCTTCAGCGAAGACGCCATCAATCTGGACCTCCAGAGCGGCACCAAGGACGAGGTGCTGCGGGAGCTCGTGGGGCTGCTCAAGCTCGACGACAAGGCCCAGACGATGCTGGTGAAGATGCTCAAACGCCGCGAGACCCTCGGCTCGACGGGAATCGGCCAGGGCATCGCCATTCCGCACTGCCGCTCCACGGTGGTCACCCGCCTGCGCGTGGCCTTCGGGCGCAAGCTCCAGGGGATCGACTACAAGGCGATCGACGACCAGCCGGTGCACTACTTCTTCCTGATCGTGGCTCCTCCGCTCGAGGTGTCGAACCAGTACCTGCCGGTGCTCGGCAAGATCGCGCAGTTCGCGAAGGAACCGGACGTTCCCGAGCGGCTCGCGAAGCTGACAGCCCCGGCAGATCTCCTCAAGCTTCTCGAGGAGAAGAACATCTGAAAAGGCGTTGCATGTGCCACGCACGAGCGCGCGAAAAGAGGCCTCGGCGCATGAATTGGATGGGGACCGGACGCTGCCACGTGCCCATTGTCGGCGTATGGGTCACTTCCAGGCTCTTCGGGCGTGGCAGAAGGCGCGACAGTTCGCAAGCCTGTCCAAGGACGCCATAGCTGAACTGCCGTCCTCGGAGCGATTCGGCCTGGCTGATCAGTGGCGGCGCGCCGCGTACAGCGTGCCCCTGAATCTGGCAGAAGGTGCGGCGCGGCGAAGCCAGAGAGACTTTCGTCGTTATGTCGTGACGGCACGTGGCGCGCTGGATGAACTCGAATCGATCCTCAGTCTAGTCGAAGGTCTCGGCTACCTCCCTCCCGATCGGCTTGCGGTGCTCAAGGAGGTTCGAGCGGACTGCGGGCGGATGGTCTACGGCCTCCTGCGCAAGCTCAATGAAGCGTGCAACGTGTAACGCGCAACGCAGTTATTCCCACTCGATGGTCGCCGGCGGCTTGGAGCTGACGTCATACGTCACTCGATTCACCCCGCGAACTTCATTGATGATGCGGTTCGAGATCCGCCCCAGCACGTCCGGCGGGAACGGGAACCAATCCGCCGTCATGCCATCGCGGCTCGTCACCGCCCGGAGCGCGACGACGTGTTCGTAGGTGCGCCCGTCACCCATGACGCCCACGGAGCGAATCGGGAGCAGCACGGCGAAGGCCTGCCAGATCCGATCGTACAATCCCGCCGCCCGGATCTCTTCGACGTAGACCGCATCCACGCTCCGGAGGATATCGAGCCGCTCGGCGGTCACGGGGCCGAGCACGCGGATGGCCAGGCCGGGGCCGGGGAACGGATGGCGGCCCACGATCTCTTCGGGCAGCCCCAGCTCGCGGCCCACCTGCCGGACCTCGTCCTTGAACAGCTCGCGCAGCGGCTCGATGAGCCGCCACGGCAGATCGGGCCGCAACCCTCCCACATTGTGGTGCGTCTTGATCGTGGCCGACGGGCCGCCACTGGGCGAGCGAGACTCGATCACGTCGGGATACAGCGTCCCCTGCACCAGGAAGGCCACGTCGTCGCCGACGTGCCGGGCCGCGTCCTCGAAGGCGTCGATGAACGCGTGCCCGATGCGCCGGCGCTTTTCTTCCGGATCGTCAACGCCCTCCAGCTCGCGCAGGAAGCGATCGGCCGCGTCCACCACGCGGAGGTCGATGCCGAGATGCTGGCGGAAGGTGCGTTCCACCTGCTCCCGCTCGTGCAGGCGGAGCAGCCCGTGATCCACGAACAGGCAGGTGAGGCGGTCGCCGATGGCGCGGTGGACCAGCACCGCCGCGACCGCCGAGTCCACGCCGCCCGAGAGCCCGCAGATGGCCCGGCGCTCGGGGCCCACCGTTGCGCGCAGCGCCTGCACTTCCTGATCGATGAAGTGTCCCGGGGTCCAGTCGGGGGCGCAGCCGCAGACGCCGAACAGGAAGTTGTGGAGGATCTCGCCCCCGCGGGGCGTGTGGGCCACCTCGGGGTGGAACTGCACGCCGTGGATCGCGGCCGCGTCGTGGGCGAAGCCCGCAATCGGCGCGTTCGGGGACGCGGCCGTGACGCGGTAGCCGGGCGGCAACGCGTCCACGTTGTCCCCGTGGCTCGCCCAGACCGCGATCCGGCTTTCCGGGGCGAATCCCGCGAACAGCCCCGACCCCTCCCGCACCACCACCTCGGCCCGCCCGTACTCCCGCTCGTCGGACGGCCGGACCCGCCCCCCGGCGAGGTGGGCGATCAGCTGCATCCCGTAACAGATGCCGAGCACCGGCACGCCCAGATCGAGCAGGGCGCGATCGGCCGGGGGCGCGCCGGCATCGAAAACGGAGCTGGGCCCGCCGGACAGGATGATGCCCCGCGGGGCGAACCGGCGAATGAATTCCAGGTCGCGCGACGCCGGATGGATCTCGCAGTACACGTGCGCTTCCCGGACGCGGCGCGCGATGAGCTGGGTGTACTGCGAACCGTAGTCGAGAATCAGGATGCGCGTCACGCGTGATACCACGTGGTGGGGTCGGTGGTCTCGCCGCGCATGAGGTCGTCGATCGTTTCCCGCTGGCGCGCTACGTAGTACCGGTCGCCCTCGACCAGCACCTCGGGCGGGCGGGGCCGCGCGTTGTAGGTCGAGCTCATGACGAACCCGTAGGCGCCCGTGCCCAGCACGGCCAGGTACTCCCCCGGCTCCACCGCGGGCAGCCGGCGGTCCAGGGCCAGGAAATCGCCCGCTTCGCAGATGGGGCCCACGATGTTCACCAGCTCCGCGGGGCGCCCGCCGTCCTGCAACGGCACGATCTCATGGTGAGCGTTGTAGTGGCTGGGCCGCACGAAGTCGGTCATCCCGGCGTCCACGATCACGTAGTCGCGGCCGCCCGCATGCTTGCGGTACAGCACCCGCGTCAGCAGCACTCCCGCGCCCGCCACGAGGAACCGCCCCGGCTCGCACACCAGCGTGAGGCCCGCTTGGCGCACCGGCGGCGCGACGGCCTCGGCGAACAGCTTCGGCGTCAGCAGTTTCTCGTTGTGATACCGCACCCCCAGGCCCCCGCCGACGTCCAGCGTCTCCAGCGTAGCGATCCCCGACGCCCGGATGGCCGTCACCAGCTCGATGAGCTTCACGGTACCCCGGTGGAACGGCGCCGCGTCGGTGAGCTGGGAGCCGATGTGCATCGCCAGGCCGGTGAGCGTGAGCCGCCGGTCGCCGGCGATGCGGTGCGCCGCGCCCACGACCTCGTCGTACGGCACCCCGAACTTGGCCGTCTTCTCCCCGGTCTTGGTGTAGGGATGGGTCTCGGTCGCCACGTCGGGGTTCACCCGGATGCCGACGCGGGCGGGCCGGCCCACGTCCGCCGCGGCCGCGATGAGCGCGTCGAGCTCGCCGGCCGATTCGACGTTGATCGCGCCCACGCCGGCGCGGATCGCCTCCTGCAGCTCGTGCGCCGTCTTCCCCACGCCGCTGAATACCATGGACGGGGCCGCGAACCCCGCCCCGAGCGCCCGGCGCAGCTCGCCCAGCGAGACGATGTCCGCGCCCGCGCCGAGCCCGCGCAGGACTTTGAGCACGCCCAGATTGCCGTTGGCCTTCACCGAGTAGCAGATGCGGTGCGGCACGCCGGCCAGCGCGTCGTCGAGCGCGTGATACTGGGCACGGATGAGGTTGGCGCTGTAGACGTACACGGGCGTGCCGACGCGGTCCGCGACGGCGCGGAGCAGCGCCGGGTCGAACCCCAACGGCCGCCCCGCTAGTACGCCTGCGCCCACACCGCCTCGGCGACGCTCGGTCCCCCACACCACATGCACGCCCGCGGGGCATCGGGCGAGCGGAACTCCGCATCGGGCAGCACGCGGATAGTGGCGCCGGTGGTCTCCTTGATCTGCGCCTCGCAGGCTCCCCCGCAGAAGCCTCCGTACGCGAATCCCCCTCCCGCCTCCATGAACTCCAGGAACCGCGCCTTGGTGGCCCCGCGGATGGAATTGGCCTCGCGCCGGTCGCGGGCGGCCGCGAGCAGCGCGCGCTGGATCTCGTCGAGCGCGGCCGCCACCGCGCCCGGCAGGGCGCCGTCGAGCGC
>JBOHSV010000142.1:0-5224 GCA_050921735.1 Gemmatimonadales bacterium
GCACCAGCAGGCCGCCGTGGGTCGAGACCTCGACCGCGTCCTGGCCGGTGTAGGACGCCGGGGCCGCGTAGCACACGGCCAGCACGTCGTCCACATGCTCGCCGGTCGCGGGGTGCGCCAGGCGGGCCCGAAACGCGGTGCGCGGGGGATCGGGGCGAAACGGCTCGAGGCAGCGGCGCGCCACGTCGAACGCGCCCGTCCCCGACAGACGGATCAGCGCGAGCGCCGACCGGCCGGGGGGCGTGGCGAGGGCGACGATGGGATCGGACAGCACGGGGACGGCGGGGCTAGGTCTTGCCCGCCTGGCGGAGGCGCCGCTTGGCGATCATGTACTGCTGCGGGAGGCTGACCAGGTTCTGCACGGTGTAGTAGAGGTTCAGCCCGGACGCGAAGCGGTACAGGACGACCACCATCATGACGGGCATGAAGTACAGCATCATCTTCATCTGCGGGTTGGGCGGCACGCCGATCTGCCCGACCTTCATGACCGCGAACATCGAGATCCCCATCAGCAGGGGAATGACGTAGTACGGGTCGGCGCGCGCCAGGTCGGGGAGCCACAGGAACGGGACGCCCCGGAAGGCGATGGTGTTGTCGAACACGAAGAACAGCGCGAACAGCACGGGCAGCGGCAGCAGCATCGGGAGACAACCGCCGAACGGGTTCACCTTGTGCTCGCGGTAGAGCCGCAGCATCTCGCGCTGCAGTCGCTCCGGCTCCTTCTTGTAGCGCTCCTGCACGTCCTTGAGCAGCGGCGCCACGGCCTGCATCCGGAGCGATGACTCCATGGCCTTCTGGTTCAGCGGCCACAGCACCAGACGGACCAGCACGCCGAAGATCACGAGCACCCAGCCGTACGCGATGGCCAGCCGCTCGTGCATCCACAGCAGGATGTCCACGACGACCACCGATACGGGGTGGATGATGGGCCGCAGGAAGCTCCAGCCGTACGGGTTGGCGTCGTCGAACCCGTGGCCGATGGCCTGGAGCCGCTCGTGCTCCAGCGGCCCGGCGTACACGTCGTAGGCGAACTCGCCGGAGGGGGGGACGGGCAGCGTGAGCTGCAGCGCCGCCCGCGGCGCCGATCCTTTGGGCCGCGCGAAGCCCGTCACGACCGCTCCGCCGAACGGCGGGCGGCCTTCCCGGATGGCGAGGGCGGCCACCAGGAAGTACTTGGACTTGATCCCCGCCCACTGGTACGGCCCGTCGAACACGCGACGCTCACCCGGATCGAACGATCCGACGCCCGAGCTCTCGGTGCGATCCCCCCTCCGGACGACCGCGAAGCGGCGGAAGTCGTCCGCCGAATCGGCCTCGACGGAGCGGAGGCCGTCGCCGACATCGAGGATCAGCGTGGCGCCGGCCGGGAGTCCGGTGACCCGGCCCGTCACGCCCAAGCGGTAGTCGCCGGCGGCGAAGCGGTACGTGAGGCCGACACCGGCGCCCCCCCGGGCCGCGGTAAGCACCAGCTCGGCGCTGTCGGCGACGTCGACGGTGCGCGCACTCGGCGCGAAGGTCCAATCGTCGAGCGCGAGGGTGTCGGCGCCCGTGACCAGGCGGTACCCGAGCATGGGGCGCCCGGGGGGCGCGATCTGCGCCGCGCGGCCCGAGTCGCCCGGCGCGAACGACCGGTACTGCCGCAGCTCGGCCGCCACGAGCCGGCCGCCGAGCGTGCTGAGTCCGTAGCGGTAGAGCGGTGAGGAGACCCAGACGGTGTCGGCCTGGGCGGATGGGCGGATCGCCGGTTGGGCGGGTGGCTGTTCCGGCCGCACGCCGGGCTCCGGGGGGGCGGGGCGGGGCGCGGCGGCACTATCCGCCGATCCGCCCGGCCGGCGGTCCGCCTGCTTCCGCGGCCAGATGAGGCTCGGAGCGATCGCCACGATCATCATGAGGAGGATCGCCAGGATGACGCGTCGTTCCACCGCTCGGGCTTCCTCTCAGGCCTTTCTCGTCACGGCACCGGGTCATAGCCACCCGGGTGAAACGGGTGGCAGCGGAGAATGCGTCGCACCCCGAGCCAGCTTCCCCTGAGCGCGCCGTACCGCTCCACCGCCTCGTAGGTGTAGCGCGAGCAGGACGGCTCGAAGCGACACTGCGTGAACACCAGATGCGACAGCGTCAGCTGATAGGCGCGGATCAGCGCCATGACGGCGCACCGCGGCCAGCGGGCCGGGCTCACGTGATGCGGCTCACGCCGGCGGCGAGCTCGGCGCGCAGCGCCCCCGGGGCCGCGCCGTAGGCCGAGCGTTTCGCGCGCACGATCACATCGACGGCGGGAAGGCTCGTCCACGGGCCTCGCCGCACGATCTCGCGCAGGTGGCGCCGCAAACGATTACGGGCCACGGCGGTGTGGTGGAACCGGGGCACGATGACCCCGAACCGCGCATGACCCGTCTCATTGGCACGCCACGCCAGCTCGAGATGCGGCAGCAGCCGGCGGCGCCCGGCGTCCCAGCAGGCTCTCAAGTCCGCGCCGCGCGTCAGCCGCGCGCGGCGCGGGAACCGCTCGCCCGTTACGGGCCTCCGTGCTTGGACGGCAGGCTGACGGCGAGGCGCTTGCGCCCCTTCTTGCGCCGGCGTGACAGAACGGCACGACCCCATGCCGTTTTCATCCGGGCGCGGAACCCATGCTTATTGATGCGCCGCCGATTGCGCGGGCGGTACGTCGGCTTTCCCATGACGTTTCCTCGCGAGGGCCGAAAACGTACATCGGGACGCGCAACGGGGTCAAGGTTGACTTTTCCACATGCGCGCCGTAGTTTCGGGCCGCCCTTGCTGGACTTCCCACCGTTTCCCGTCAACTGATGGAGCAGACCGTCAAGGATGCCTGGAAGCGCCTGCTGGACGAGGCGCGGCGCGAACTTCCCGACGCGGCGGTGAAGAGCTGGCTCGAGCCCGCTCAACCGATCGCGCTGGACGAGGGGCGGCTGATCATCGGCGCGCCCGATCAGTACGCGGCCGAGTGGAACGAGCAGAAGTACGCGCCGCTGTTGTCGCGCGCCGCCGAGCGCGTGCTCGGCCGGCCGACGTCGGTGGTGTTCCAGGTGCAGGAAGAGCGGCAGCGCCGCCCGCAGATGGACTTCTTCGTCGCGCCGCGGCCCACCGCCGTGGCGGAGCGGCTGGCCGGCCAGACGACCCCGCTCAACGAGCGCTACACCTTCGAGACGTTCGTCATCGGCAAATCGAACGAGCTCGCCGCCGCCGCCGCGCACGCGGTGGCCGAGGCGCCCGGCAAGACGTACAACCCGCTGTTCATCTACGGCGCGACGGGCCTCGGCAAGACCCACCTCATGCAGGCGATCGCCCACGCGGTGCTGCAGCGCAATCCGAACACGCGGCTGGTCTACCTCGGCGCCGAGCAGTTCCTCAACGAGGTCATCGAGTCGATCCACGCGCGCACCATGTCCGAGTTCCGACGCCGCTACCGGAACGACGTGGACCTGTTCCTGGTGGACGACGTGCACTTCCTGGAGGGCAAGGAGCAGACGCAGGAGGAGTTCTTCCACACCTTCAACGCGCTGTTCGAGGCGCACAAGCAGATCGTGCTCACGTCCGACCGCCCGCCCAAGGAGCTGCCCGGCCTCGAAGACCGGCTGATCTCCCGGTTCGAGTGGGGGATGGTGGCCGACATCGGGCACCCGGACCTCGAGCACCGCATCGCGATCCTGCGCAAGAAGGCGGAGCAGGACCATCTCGAGATGACCATCCCGGACGACGTGCTGCGGTTCATCGCCGAACACGTCCGGTCCAGCGTCCGCGAGCTGGAGGGGTGCATCATCAAGCTGCTCCTGTTCGCCTCGCTCAAGAACCGCGAGGTGACCATCGAGCTGGCCCGGGAGGCGCTGTCCGACAAGATCCGCCAGGGGGAAGACGGCGGCGCGTACGCCGGCACCCCGACGCCGAGCATCGACCGCGTGCAGGAGGTCGTGGCCCGCCGCTGGGGCGTGACCCCGGAAGGGCTCCGCTCCAAGACCCGCACCAAGACCCTCACCATCCCGCGTCAGGTGGCCATGTACCTGGCCCGCGACATGCTCGGGCTGCAGCTGGTCGAGATCGGGCAGGCGTTCGGCGGCCGGGATCATTCCACGGTCATCCACAGCGTGGACAAGGTCGAGCGCCAGATGATGCGGGATCGCACCTTCAAGGAGCGGGTGGAGATGGCGCGGCAGGAGTTGTCCGCACTGTAGCCAACATTGGGGAAACGCTCTGTGCGTCGGATGTGGGGCGTGGGAGGTGGGAGGGCGGCGTCCCCAAAGCTTCCCCATATCCCACACCCCGCTCACAGCGGGACCGGGCCACATGCGCCGAGCCACGACGGGGTTCGGTCGGCGTCCCACATTTCCCCAACCTCTACTACTACTACTAGATTATTCTCTAGTATAGAAGTAGGTACTGCTACCGGAATTTCGGCGGGAGGCGCCCGGGACAAATGAAGTTCACGATTACGCGGGAACAGCTGCAGGAAGGACTCGGGGCGGTGGCAGCGGCCGTGCCCGCCAAAACGACCCTCCCGGTTCTGGCGAATGTGCTGGTCGACGCGACCAAGCAGGGGCTCCGGCTGTCCGCCACGGACCTCGACATCGCCGTCAGCACGATCGTGCCGGCGGAGGTCGATGCCGAGGGAGGGACCACGCTCCCGGCCCGGAAGCTCGTCGATATCGTGCGGGAGCTCCCGTCGGCGCCGATCCGCTTCAACGCGACGGGCGAGCAGCGGGTGGCTATCGAGTGCGGTCGGTCGAAGTTCAAGCTCCTGGGGCTGCCGCGAGAGGAGTTCCCCTCATTCCCGGCGGTGAAGTTCGACGGGGCGTGGAAGTCGCAGGCCGCGATCGTGCACAAGCTGGTGGGGCACGTCGCGTTCGCGGCCTCCACGGAAGAGAGCCGCCCGATCCTGAACGGCGTGCTGTGGGAGATGCGGCCCGACCGCATGCGCATGGTGGCCACCAACGGGCACCGCCTGGCCAAGATGGACGTGCCCGCCGAGGGGGGCTCCACCGCGGATCTCATCGTCCCTCCCAAGGCGCTGGAGCAGATCCGGCGCCTGTTCGGCGCCGACGCCGAGCTCGAGCTGGCCCGCAGCGACAACCATCTCGGCGTCCGCGCGGCGAGCACGCTGGTCTTCTCGCGGCTCATCGAGGGTCCTTACCCGAACTACGAGCAGGTCATCCCGCGGGAGAACGACAAGGCGGCCACCGTGGACAAGGGCGCGATGGCGGCGGCGCTGCGC
>JBOHSV010000143.1:0-2296 GCA_050921735.1 Gemmatimonadales bacterium
GTGCTGGCTGGCCCGCGATGCGCCCCCCGGCGCGCTGGGCGCCGTCGTCACCTTCGGCACGCCGGGTCCCCGGGCGATGAGCCTCCCGCGGCGCGCGCTCGCCGCGGCGACCATCGCCGTCGCGCGCGCCCTGGGGCGCTTTCCCGCGCGGCTCCTCCGCCTGGGTTCCGAGGACGAGGCGCCGGGCATTGTGGCCGAGTGGATGTCCTGGAACGTGCGCGGGGGGTGGGTGGGGACCGACGGCTTCGATTACCTTGCGGCGTTGCCCCGTCTCACGACGCCGTTCCTGTCCGTGGCGGGAGCGCGCGACCGGCTGCGCGCGCCGCCCGACGCCTGCCGCCAGCTGGTCGAAGCCGCGGGCGCGCCGGCCAAGGAGCTCGTCGTGTGCGGCGCGCGGCTCTCGCATCGCGGGTTGTTGCGCGACCCCCGCGCCCGCGAGCGCTGCTGGCCGCGCGTGGCGACGTGGCTCGCCGACATTCTCACGCCATGAACCGCGCCCTGCTGCTCGACTTCAACGGCGTGCTGGTGGACGACGAGGAGCACCACTTCGAATCGCTGCGCGCCGTGCTCGCCGCCGAGGGCATCGAGCTGTCCCGCGAGCAATACTACGCGGAGTATCTCGGCTTCGACGACCGCATGTCCCTGATCGAGGCATTCCGCCGCGCGCAGCGCACACCCGTCATGGAGCACGTCGAGCGTCTCATTGCGGCCAAGTCGCGCGAGTACGAAGCGCTGATCGCCCGATCGCTCACCCTGATCCCGGGCGCCGCGGAGTTCGTGCAGCGGGCGGCCGGCGAGTTTCGGCTCGCGCTCGTCTCGGGCGCCCTGCGCCGCGAGATCGATCTCGTGCTCGCCCGCACGGGGCTCGCGGTGGCCTTCGAGGTGATCGTCGCCGCCGAGGACGTGACGCGCTGCAAGCCCGACCCCCAGGGTTACCTGGCCGCGCACGCGGCGCTCGCCCGCAGCGAGACCGTCGCGCGGGAGCACTGTGTCGTGATCGAGGACTCGCTGCCGGGACTCGAGGCCGCGCGCGCCGGCGGTATGCCGTGCGTCATGCTCACCACCAGCCACCCGGCGGCGGCGCTGCACGGCGCCGACCTGGTGTGGGAGACGTTCGCCGGCCACAACCCCCGGGAGCTGCACGCCCTGATCGACCGATGACCGTCCCAGCCCTGC
This sequence comes from Gemmatimonadales bacterium, assembly GCA_050921735.1. GTDB lineage: Bacteria > Gemmatimonadota > Gemmatimonadetes > Gemmatimonadales > GWC2-71-9 > DATLXT01. The sequence goes on from JBOHSV010000143.1 coordinate 1,177, forward strand.
CGGCCGCTCCGCCCGCTCGGGTGCGACGGCTCCATCCCGACTCGCTGAGCCCCGCGGTGCTCGACACCGTGAACCGGGGCGCCGCGGTCGCACCGGTCGAGGCCGCCGTGACCGAGCTCATCGGCCCCGGCGCGGTGGCGTGCTTCCAGGGGCTGCTGACGAACGACATCGAGACGCCCGGCGACGGCGCGTTTCTCTACGGCGCGCTGCTCACGCCCAAGGGCATGATCGTCGTCGAGGGGTGGGCGGGACGGACCGGGGCCGCCGTTCGCTACACCGTGCCCGGCGAGGGGCGCGACGCCCTGCTCGCCCTGCTCGCCCGCTCGGTACCGCCGCGCCTCGCCCGGACCGTCGACCGCAGCGCCGACCTCGCCGTGCTCCGCCTCGCCGGCCCTCGGGCGGCGGAGATCGCCCGGACGGCCGGTCTGCCCGTCCCCACCGAGCCCGGCCGCGCGGCCCAGACCGATGACGTGGAGATCGCCCGCCCGGCCAACGGTGCCCCGTTCGCGCTCCAGCTCACCGCACCGGCCGACCGCACTCCCGACCTCCAGGCGCGGCTCACGGATGCCGGCGCGCTCGCGAGCCCGGCCGCCCTCGAGCTGCATCGCGTCCTGGCGGGGTGGCCGCGTCTGGGGGCCGAGGTGGACGCCAAGACGATCCCCCAGGAAGTGCGGTACGACGAGGTCGGCGGCGTGTCGTACACCAAGGGCTGCTATACCGGGCAGGAAACGGTGAGCCGGCTGCACTTTCGCGGCCACGCCAACCGCCTGCTCCGCGGCCTGGCCTTCGACGCACCGCCCGAGGCGCGCGATCCCCTGCCGGTCACGCTGGAGGACCGCGACGTCGGCCGGGTGACCACCCTCGTGCCGTTCCCCGACGGCCGGTGCATCGGCCTCGCCGTGCTGCGGCGGGAAGCGGTGCCGGGCATGACCGTGCGGGCCGGCGGAACCGACGCGCGCGTCATCGACCTGCCGTTCTCGCTCGCCCGGCTCGAGCCCGCATGACGGTGTTGGTCACGGGAGGCAGCGGGCTCGTGGGCAGTCACGTCATCGAGACCCTGCGCGCCCGCGGCGTGCCGGTGCGGGCGCTGGTGCGCGAGCGGGCGCGGCCTGCCGTGCAC
>JBOHSV010000144.1:0-2270 GCA_050921735.1 Gemmatimonadales bacterium
GTGTATGGCAGACGTTGTCCATAGACGCGCGTGAAGGTGGGGTGTCGAGACGGACTCGAAAAGAAGGAGCCAGCCGCCTGTCGGCAGATCAGGCGGCTGGCGGGTGCGGCGGCTTTGAGGGAGGTAACGGCTGCGGCTGAAAGAGACTCAGTTCGCTACGTGCTGAACGTAGATCGTGACGTTTCGCGGGTTCTCGACCGCGGTCCTCGTCACGAGCACCACCGGTCGCGGCAGCTCCCGCGACGTCAGCGACGTCAGCCCGGATTCGGTCATCCTGACCTCGCCGGCGGCGACTTGTCCGCTCGCGACCGCCCGCTCGACGCCGGCCAGGTGGGCCGCCCAGCCGGGCCCCGCGTCCACGACGCGAGCCGTCGCGTTGAGGCTTGCCCGCGCCTGCGCGTGGGCCTCGGTCGCTGACGTAAGTGTCGCTACGACAACGAGAACCAGGGCCACAGCGAAGCCGGTCAGCGCGCGTCGGATCATGATCTATTCCTTCCAAGCCTTTCGAGATTCTAGCGGGACCGACCCTACTATTGGCAAGACCCTTACCGCTGAGCCAGATATGTCGTATCTGTTTGTCGCAGAGTTATTTATGCGCTTACAGTCCCGCGAGCTGGGACTCTAGATGTGTACGGATATTGTGCACCCACAGACTACGCGGGAGGGAGCGGCTCAGGTGAAGCGTTGTGGCGCAAGCGCATTCGAGGCGCTGCGGCGATCTGTATGGAGATTGTACAGTGTCGTGAATCATGGCACGTCGGTTGCCATTGAGGGGGCGGACGCCGCGGGTGCGGCGTGGACTTCGAGAATCGAACCGCAATTCGAGAGAGGACGGGGGGACGATGGGTGCCAAGACGTGGAGGGGTGCGGCGGTGGTCGTGCTGGTGGCGGCTCTGGGCGTGCCGGTGACGGCGCAGGCCCAGAACTCGGCGGACATCACGGCGCAGGCGAACGTGCTGACGCCGCTGACGGTGACGGGCCAGCAGGACCTCGACTTCGGGGACGTCTTCCCGGGTGTGGCGAGCACGGTGACGGTGGCGGATGTGTCGGCGGGCCGCTGGCTGACGACGGGGTCGTCGGGCGCCGAGGTGCAGCTCGCGTTCACGCTGCCGGCGAACCTCGTGAGCGGCGGGGACAACCTACCGATCTCGTTCGGGGCGGGCAGCGCCGGCTACAACGTTGCGAACAATGCGGGTGCGGCGACGACGTTCGACCCCGCGGCGGGCGCGACGACGAACCTGGGCGTGGCTCCGGCCGAGCTGTACGTGTGGGTCGGCGGCACGGTGACCCCGGTGGTGACGCAGCCGCAGGGGCTCTACACCGGCACGATCAACCTGACGGTGAATTACACGGGCAACTAGCCCGTCGCGACGTTGCGGAGTAGGTTTTCGGGACGGGCGGGCCTCCGTAGGGCTCGCCCGTCCCCGCTTCTGGGCCAACGGAAACGTGGGAGCGTGTGTGAGACGACGGGAGGTTCCGGTCCTTCTGGCCGCCGCCTTGACCCTCATCCTCGATGCGGGCGTGCTCGCCGCGCAGCAGCCGCTTTCCGCGACCCCGCGCCGTGATCTCGAGTTCGGGGACGTGATCGCGGGGTTCCCGGCCTCGGTCTCCCGACTCGACAACGCGAACAGCGGATGGTACGAGGTCCGCGGCGAGCGGAACACCGAAGTCGCGTTCACGTTCACGCTCCCGGCGAACCTGGTCGGGATCGCCGGTGCGCTGCTCCCGATCGAGTTCGGCGCCGACGACGGCGGCTTCGGCACGGTGCCGGCGCCCGCGTCGCAGGTCGGGTTCGACCCGCGGGTGGCGCTCGCCCGCTTCCTGAGCAACTCGGGGCGGGCGTACCTCTGGCTCGGGGGCACGGTGCGTCCGGCGGCCAATCAGGCGTCGGGCGCGTACCAGGCGGCGGTCACGCTGACGGTCGCGTACACGGGGAACTGAGCGATGCGGAACGGAACGCTGCGGCGGGTGGCGGGGGCGTGGGCGGTGATCGTGGCCGCCTTGGCGCTCGCGGCGGGCGCGGCGGCGATCGTCGTGGCGCCTCACCACGTCTTCATCGACCACCGGACGCGCTCCGGTGTGCTCTACCTCTACAATCCGGGGGACCGGCCGGAGGAGATCTCGATCGACCTCGTCTTCGGCTACCCCGCGTCCGATTCCGCCGGAAACGTGACGATCCGTTTCATCGAGGCACCGCCGGCCGACGCGCCCTCGGCGGCGGACTGGATCCGCGCCTTCCCGCGGCGCGCGGTCGTGGCCCCGGGTCAGCG
>JBOHSV010000145.1:0-7220 GCA_050921735.1 Gemmatimonadales bacterium
TCGCCACCGTCATCGTCCAGGATCACGACGCCCTGGCCGCGCTGCTGGCCGATCGCCTCGTGGAGGTCATCCACCGCGAGACCGCGGCCAAGGGGCGCTGCGTGCTCGGCCTCGCCACCGGCAGCACCCCCATCGGGATCTACCGCGAGCTGATCCGGCGCCACCAGGCCGGCGAGGTCGACTTCTCCCGCGTCGTGACCTTCAACCTGGACGAGTACTACCCGATGTCCCGGGAGAGCCCCCACAGCTACCACCGGTACATGTGGGAGAACCTGTTCCAGCACGTGAACATCCCGCCGGAGCAGGCGCACCTCCCGGACGGGAGCGTGCCGCGCGAGCGGCTGGCGGAGTATTGCGAGGCGTACGAGCGGGCCATCGCCCGGGCGGAAGGGATCGACTTCCAGATCCTCGGCATCGGCAAGAGCGGGCACATCGGCTTCAACGAGCCGGGCTCGCCCGCCGATTCCCGCACCCGGCTGGTGACGCTCGACACGATGACCCGCAAGGACGCCGCAGCCGACTTCTTCGGCGAGGACAACGTGCCGCGCGAAGCCATCACGATGGGCGTGGCGACGATCCTCGCCGCGCGCGAGGTCGCCCTGATCGCCACGGGCGAGCACAAGGCCGCCATCGTCCAGCGCGCCGTCGAAGGGGACGTGTCGCCCGACGTCGCCGCCACGTTCCTCCAGCGTCATGCCAATGCCACGGTCTACCTCGACCTCGCGGCCGCCGAGGCGCTGACACGCATCCGGACCCCGTGGGTGCTCGAAGCCGTCGACTGGGCGGACCCAATGGTCGAGCGCGCCGTCGTGTGGCTCGCGGGGGAGACCGGCAAGGCCATTCTCAAGCTCGGCGCCCGGGACTACGCCGAGCACCACCTCAGCCCCCTGCTGGCCCGGTTCGGCGCCCCCGGCCCCATCAACGGCGAGGTGTTCAACCGGCTGACGGCGAAGATCCGCGGCCGCTCGAAGCTGCCGGCGCGCAAGCGCGTGCTGGTGTTCTCCCCGCACCCGGACGACGACGTGATCTCGATGGGCGGCATTCTCCGCAAGCTGTGGGAGAACGAAAACGCCATGGTCGTCGCCTACATGACCAGCGGCAACATCGCCGTGTTCGATCACGACGTCGAGCGGCACCTCGACTTCATGGAGCGGGCCGCCGCGTCGCTCGAGATCGACGTCGCGGCCGTCCGCCGGGCCCGGGAGACCATCGAGCACAGCTTCGACCGCAAGGCACCCGGCGACGTGGACTTGCCGCTGGTGCTGGACCTGAAACGACAGATCCGCGAATCGGAGGCGATCGCCGCGCTCGAGGCCGTCGGGCTCCCCCGCGGCTCGGCCCGGTTCTTGAACCTGCCGTTCTACCAGACCGGCCAGGTGCGCAAGCTCCCCGTCGGCGAGGCGGACGTGGAGATCGTCCGCCGTCTGCTGGACGACGAGCGACCGGACCTGATCTTCGCGGCCGGCGACCTGTCCGATCCCCACGGCACGCACCGCATGTGTCTCACGGCCATCCAGCGCGCCCTCGCGGACTACGACCGCTCGGCGCCCGAGCTGTGGCTCTACCGCGGCGCCTGGCACGAGTGGTCGCTCGACGAGGCGGACGTGCTCGTGCCGCTGTCGCACGACGAGCTGCGGGCCAAGATCTTCGCCATCTTCAAGCACCAGTCGCAGAAGGACGTGGCGCCGTTCCCGGGCGGCCACGACGACCGGGAGTTCTGGCAGCGCGTGGAGGCGCGCAACCTCGAGACCGCGGCCCACGCCGACCGCCTGGGCCTGGCCGAGTACTTCGCGATGGAAACCTACCGCGTCACCAACCCCAAGGAGGAGACCCGATGAACGCGACGACCGCGCGGGCGCTGAGTCTGGCGGTGGCGGTGGCCGTGTGGACCGCGATCTCCCACACGGCCAAGCTCCCCTTCCAGCTGTGGCCGGTGATCGTGGGGCTCGCCTGTTTCGTGGCCGCGGGCGGTGGGCTGTCGGGGCTCCAGCGGTCGCTCGCGGGCACGGCGTCCGGCGTGGTATGGGCCATGCTCTACGTGGCGGTTGCCGGCGCGTTGGGCCGCCAGGACATCCTGGACGCGCTCGTGCTCGGCGCGGCCGTCTTCGGCATGGTGTTCCAGGCGCGCGTCCCGCTGTTGTCCTACACGGGGGGCGCCATCGCCGGCGCCGCCGTCGCGATGGGCGTGCTGGGCATCCGCGCCATGACGGTGCAGGGGGGCATTCGCGTGATCATCGCCCTGGCCGTGGGCGCCGGGCTCGGATACGCGGCGGAGTTCCTCGCCGCCAAGCTGAAAACGCGTCCATGAAACGCCGCGCGTTCCTCCTGCGGGCCTCGGCGGGCGCCAGCGCGGGCACCGCGCTCGCCACCCTCACGGGCCTCGGCGCGAGCCTGGCCCCGGCCGCCGCCCGCGCGCAGGAGCTGCGCATCAAGGCCGCGAAGGCCACCCCCAGCCTCTGCCCCTACTGCTCGGTCGGCTGCGCCACCATCGTCCATACCATCGACGGCGAGATCGTCAACATCGAGGGCGATCCGCGCAGCCCGCACAACGAGGGCACCCTCTGCCCCAAGGGCGCCGCCACCTACCAGCTCCACAAGAACCCCAACCGCGCCACGAAGGTGCTGCACCGCCAGCCGGGCGCGCGTGAGTGGGAGGAGGTGGACCTCGACTGGGCCATGAATCGCGTGGCCGAGCTGGTGAAGCAGACGCGCGACGACACGTTCGTCGAGCGCACCACCGACGGGACGCTGGTCAACAACACGACCGCCATCTTCGCCCTGGGCGGCGCCACGCTCGACATCGAGTGGAACCACCTGTGCCAGAAACTGATGCGCGGCCTGGGCGTCGTCGCGATCGAGAACCAGGCGCGCATATGACACTCCTCTAGCGTCCCCGGTCTGGGGACCAGGCTCGGTCGCGGGGCCGCGACCCTCTACCCGCGCAACATGGAGCACTCGGACTGCATCGTCATCGAGGGCTCCAACATGGCCGAGTGCCACCCGGTGGCGTTCCGCTGGCCCATGAAAGCCAAGACGGAGCACGGGGCCAAAATCATCCACGCGGACCCCCGGTTCACCCGCACCAGCGCGATGGCGGACATCTACGCCCCGGTGCGCGCCGGCACGGACATCGCGTTCCTCGGCGGCCTCATCCACTACGTGCTCACCTCGCCGCGCTGGAACGCGGACCGGTTCTTCCGCGAGTACGTGGTCCACTACACCAACGCGGCCACGATCCTGTCCGAGGACTTCCGGGACGCCGAGGACCTGGACGGGGTGTTCTCGGGCCTGCTCGAGTACACCGGGAACACGAAGGACTGGCCGTTCGACGGCTTCGTCGGGCAGTACGACCCCGAGAGCTGGCAGTATGCGCGGCGTGGGGCGGCCGGAGGGACCGACCGGCCGACGGTCGGTGAGCGGACCCCCTTCGACCAGGTGATCCGCTCGCTCAAACGGCCGCCGCCCCCGCGCGACGAAACGCTGCGGCACCCGCGTTGCGTGTTCCAGGTCGTGCAGCGGCACTTCAGCCGGTACACGCCGGAGATGGTGGAGCAGGTCACCGGCTGCCCGCGGGACACGCTCATCAAGGTGGCCGAGACGGTGCTCGAAAACTCGGGGCGCGACCGCACGACGGCCTGGGTCTACGCCGTGGGCTGGACCCAGCACACCTACGGCCCCCAGATGATCGGTTGCTGCGCGCTGCTCCAGCTGCTGCTGGGGAACGTGGGCCGGCCGGGCGGCGGCGTCATGGCGCTGCGCGGGCACGCGTCGATCCAGGGCTCGACGGACATCCCCACGCTGTATCACAGCATCCAGGGCTACATGAACGCGCCGTCGGCGCTCCGGCCCCACCGCACGCTGCGCCAATACCTCGCCGCCGAAGCGAACGCCACCAGCTACTGGGCCAACATGCCCAGGTTCGTGGTGTCGTACCTCAAATCGATGTACGGCGACGCCGCCACGGCGACGAACGACTACGGCTACGACTGGCATCCCCAGATCACCGGGGACCACTCGCACCTGCCGATGTTCGTGGCCATGGCGGAGGGGCGGGTGCAGGGCATGATCTGCGTGGGGCAGAACCCGGCCACCTCGCTCAACGCCGGGCTCGAGCGCAAGGGGATGCGCCGGCTCAAGTGGCTCGTGGTGAAGGACAACTTCCTCACCGAAACCGCGACGTTCTGGTACCGTGCGCCCGAGGTCGAACAAGGCGAAGTGAAGCCCCAGGACATCGAGACCGAGGTCTTCTTCTTCCCCTCGGCCCAGGTGGCGGAGACCGACGGCACCTTCACCAACACCCAGCGCCTGCTCCAGTACCACTTCAAGGCGGCCGAGCCGCCGGGGCAGTGCCGCTCGGATCTGTGGTTCACGCACCAGCTCGCGAAGCGGCTCAAGACCATGTACGCCGCGAGCCCGCTGCCCCGCGACCGCGGCATCCGGAACCTGACCTGGGACTTCGACCCCGACGAGCCGGTGTCGCCCCCGGGCGAGCCCGAGCCGCTCAAGATCCTGCGCGAGATCAACGGCTATCGCACGGGGCGGCCGGACCGCCATCTCGCCGGCTTCGGCGAGCTCCGGGACGATGGCTCCACCACCTGCGCCTCGTGGATCTACTGCGGAGTGTATCCCGCGCCGGACCGCAACCTGGCCGCGCGCAAGGAGCCCGACCCGCCGGGCACGCCGGGCGCGCAGCTCGCCTGGGGCTGGGCGTGGCCCGCGAACCGCCGCGTGATGTACAACCGCGCCTCGGCCGACCTCCAGGGGCGCCCGTGGAGCGAGCGGAAGAAGTGGGTCTGGTGGGATTCGGCCCAACGGAAGTGGGTGGGGTACGACTCGCCGGATTTCGCGCTCACCAAGGCGCCCGACGCTCCCGCGGACCCGAACGGCGTCGGGCTCGACGCCCTGTCCGGCCGGAACCCGTTCATCATGCGCCCGGACGGCGTGGGCTTTCTGTACGTGCCGAGCGGCCTGGTGGACGGGCCGCTGCCCACGCACTACGAGCCCGTGGAATCGCCGGTCCGGAACCCGCTGTACGGCCGGCAGAGCAGCCCCGTGCTCAAGTACTGGAAGCACGACGACAACCCCGTGGCCCCGGTGGGCGACGAGCGGTTCCCGTACGCCATCACCACCTATCGGCTCACCGAGCACTACCTGGCGGGCGCCATGAGCCGCTGGAACCCGTGGCTCAGCGAACTCATGCCCGAGCTGTTCGTCGAGCTGTCACCCGAGCTCGCCCGCGAAAAGGGCATCGGCAACACCGACTGGGTGAAGATCTCGACGCCGCGGGGGGAGATCCGCGCCAAGGCGCTGGTCACCCGCCGCCTGCGGCCGTTCACGATCGCGGGGAAGACGGTGCACCAGGTCGGGATGCCCTGGCACTGGGGCTGGGAGGGCGTGGTGACCGGAGACGTGGTCAACCAGCTGACCGCCCTCGTGGGGGATCCCAACGTGTCGATCCACGAAGGCAAGGCCTTCGTGTGCAACGTGGAGCGCGCCTGATGCCTGAAGCGATGGGGTTCTACACCGACAGCACGGTCTGTATCGGGTGCAAGGCCTGCGAGGTGGCGTGCAAGGAGTGGAACCAGCTGCCGGCGCGGGAAGGCGGGCGGCCCGCCATGTCGGGCGACAGCTACGACAACACCGTGCGGCTCTCCGGCACGAATTGGCGCCACGTCAAGTTCATCGAGCAGTTCAACGAAGACCGCACCCAGGCCCGCTGGCTCATGATCTCGGACGTGTGCAAGCACTGCGTCCAGGCCGGGTGCCTCGAAGTGTGCCCCACCGGTGCCATCGTGCGCACCGAGTTCGACACGGTGGTCATCCAATCGGACGTGTGCAACGGCTGCCGGCTGTGCATCGCCGCGTGCCCGTTCGGAGTGATCGACATCAACCCCGCTTCCAACACCGCGCAGAAATGCACGCTGTGCTACGACCGGCTGCAGAACGGTCTCGAGCCGGCGTGCTCCCAGGCCTGTCCCACGGACTCCATTCGCTTCGGCCCCATCTCGGAGCTGAAGCAGCTGGCCCAGGCCCGGGTGCGGCAGCTGCACGTGCTGGGCGAAACGCGCGCGCGGCTCTACGGCGCGGACGAGGAGATGCTGGGCGGCCTCAACGCCTTCTATCTCCTGGTCGACGAGCCGGAGGCGTACGGCCTGCCGCGCAACCCCAAGTTGCCCACCCGCAACCTGTTCCTGAGCTCGATCCTTTCCGTGGCCGGCGCCGCGGTGGTCGGCCTGCTGGGGCTGGTCAGCCTCCGCAAACGCCGCATGGAGGAGCGGGTCGATGCCTGACACGTTCTTCACGTCGTCCCCGCACTGGGCCTGGTACATCATCCTGTACTTCTTCGTCGGCGGGATCGCGGGCGGCGCCTTCTTCCTCGCCTCCCTGCTCCACCTGTTCGGCCGCCCGGAGGACCGGCCGGTGATCCGGCTCGGCTATTACGTGGCGTGCGTCGGCGCGGTGGTAAGCGGGGCGCTGCTCACGCTCGACCTCACCAAGCCGCTGCGCTTCTGGCACATGCTGATCGAGTCGAACACGGGCGCCCCGATGTTCAAGGCGTGGTCCCCCATGTCCGTCGGGGCCTGGGGCCTGCTCCTGTTCGGCCTGTTCGCCTTCCTGGCGGCCGCCGGAGCCGCGGCCGAGGAGGGACGCCTCAGCTGGAGACCGCTCGGCTGGCGCTGGGTGCGGGCGCTCGGCCGGGGCGCGCCCGCGCAGGCCATCGCCGTCGCGGGGAGCCTGTTCGGGTTCTTCCTCGCCGGGTACACCGGGGTTCTGCTCGCGGTCACCAACCGGCCGCTGTGGGCCGACTCGCAGCTCCTGGGCGTGCTGTTTCTCTTCTCCGGGGCGTCCACGGGCACCGCCGCCCTGGTGCTGCTCTCGGTGTGGCGCGGCGGCAGTCACCCCGCCTCCCTCCGCTGGCTCACCCGGTTCGACCGCGGCGCGCTCGTGCTCGAGCTACTGGCCCTCGCGGCGTTCGTGGTCTCGCTCGGCTCCGTGGCCCGCGTGCTGCTGGGATGGTGGGGCGCGGTGCTCCTGCTCGGCGTCGTGAGCGCGGGCATCGTGGTCCCGCTCGTGCTGGAGAGCCGCGTGCACGGCGAGCGGACGCTCGTGCGGGCCGCGTCGCTCGTGCTCACCGGCGGCCTGCTCCTCCGCATGGTCGTGATTCTCTCCTCGGAGCAGATCCACACAGCCGGCGCGGGGGTGACCCTGCCGTGATCGGC
>JBOHSV010000146.1:0-1808 GCA_050921735.1 Gemmatimonadales bacterium
ACGGCCGCCTGCGCTGGGCGGGCGGCGCCTACGACGTGAGCGCGTACCTTGGCGTCAGCCACGTGGCGGGCGACTCGCTCGCGATCCTGGGACTCCAGCGCTCGTCGCGCCGCTACTTCCAGCGGCCGGACGCCGACTACGTCGAGGTGGAGTCCGGCCGAACCTCGCTCACCGGCGTTACCGCGGGCATCAACCACAGCAAGCTGGCGGGCAACTGGCGCTGGGACGTGGACTATACGTACGAATCGCCGGAGCTGGAGTTGAACGACATCGGCGCCCTCGGCTCGGCCGACGACCAGGCACTGTTCGCCGACCTGTGGTATCGGCATACCCGACCGGGGCCGGTGCTGCACAACTGGGACGCGGGGCTGTTCTACGCGAGCGGGTGGAACTTCGGCGGCGTGCGCAACTTCACCGACTTCGGCGGATGGTTCAACGCGACGTTCAAGAACTTCTGGCGGAGTGGTGTCGAGCTCGAGATCCTGCCCCGCGGCTTGAGCGATGCGCAGACGCGCGGCGGCCCGCTGATGCGCACGGCGCGGTGGTGGGAGCTCGACGCGTTCCTCGCCAGCCGCAGCGGGGCCCGCACCCGGTGGGAAGCGTCGGCCAGCTACGCCGCCGACGAGCTGGGCGGCCACACGACCGAGCTGGGCGTCGAGCTGTCGTTCCGCCCCGGCACCCGGTGGGAGGTTTCCCTGGAGCCCGGCTACGAGCGCACCGTGGAGCCCCGCCAGTACGTCACCACGCGCTCGGGCGGGAGCGCGGCCACCTTCGGCGGCCGGTACGTGTTCGCGCGCATCGAGCGCAGCGAGATCGTGACGCAGGTGCGCCTGAACTACGCGGTCACGGCCGACCTCACGCTCGAGGGGTACCTCGAGCCGTTCGCGTCGAGCGGCCGGTACGGTGAATTCGGAGAGCTCGCCGCCGCCCGCACCTTCGGCCTGCGCCGCTACGGCACCGACGGCACGACCATCACCCGCAACGGCGACAGCACGTACACCGTGACCGACGGCGCGAGCCAGTTCTCGTTCGGCGTGCCGGACTTCGACGTGCGCTCGCTGCGCAGCAACGTCGTGGTCCGCTGGGAGTGGCAGACGGGAAGCACGCTGTTCCTCGTGTGGCAGCAGAACCGGTTCCGGCGCGGGATCCCCGCCGCCGACGTCGGGCCCGACGGGCTGTGGGACGCATTTCGCGCGCCGGGCGACCACTTCGTCGCCCTGAAGGTGAGCTACTGGATTCCGGTGCGGTGAGTTAGTCCACCCAGAAGATCTCGCGCCGGTCCGGCCCCCCGCGGCGGGCGATGAGCCCGCGCCGCTCGCCGCGGCGCCGCTCCGCCGTCGCGCGCCGCTCCACCAGGACCGGCTGGGTGCGCCCGCGGCGCTGTCCCCGGCGGCGCTCGCGACCGGAGCGCCGGTCGGGCTGGCGCCGGCGCTCGAGCGTCTTGCGGCGCTGCGGGCTGGGGAAGTTCATGGACGTAATTCTGCATCACCCGGGGCGGCGTGGCCAGCGCCCTTGACGGCCCGTCCCGCGGCGGCCACAATGGCCGTCCGTGTTCATCGCCTCCCTGCTGGCCGCCGGGGCCCTCATCCAGGGCACGGCCGCGCCGCCCGTGCTGGAGTTCCCCGAGCCCGGGCTCGATGATCCCGCCACCTACCGCGACTATCACACGCGCTTCTTCCGGGACGCGCGCGGCAACGCGCTCCAGATCTACCTGCGGCTCGACGCGGGGCGGGTGGTGCACCTGTGGGCCAACGCCGCCAACGAGAGCATCGGGTTCACCGCCCGCGACACCGCCGGCCGGCCGGCGC
>JBOHSV010000147.1:0-3353 GCA_050921735.1 Gemmatimonadales bacterium
CGCCAGGGTGAGGGTCGCCAGCGCCACGAGCGGGGGGAGGCGGCTCATCGATCTCCTTCACAGGGCGCCGGGGCCGGCGTGAACGCCGCCGTGCCGTCAGGCAGCCGCAGGTCCGCGAGTCGGGGACGCCACGTCTCCAGTGCCCAGCGCGCGAACGCGCGGGCACCGGGGTGCGCCGTCGGCGTGCGGATCACGTACAAAGTATATCGGTTGGCGAGGGCCGTGTCGTCCCGGAACAGCGGGACGAGGCCGAGCCGGGTGAGGCGCGCCACGGTGGGGAGGTCGCCGAGCGCGTAGGCGCGCCGCTCGTCGGCGATCGCCAGGGTGGCGGCCTGATCGGTGCCGGCCTCCACGTACCACGGCTGGCCCCGGGGCGTGAGGCCCGCCGCGCGCCACAGGGCGATTTCCTTGGTGTGGGTCCCCGACGAGTCGGCGCGCGAGACGAACGTCGCGCCGGCCCTCGCGATGCGGCGCAGGGCGTCCGGGGCGCTCGCGGCGCGCCCCACGCCCGCGGGGTCGTCCGGCGGGCCCAGGATCGCGAAGCGGCTGTCGGCGAACGGGCAGCGCGCCGTCGCGTGCCCGGGGTCGCGGACCAGCCGCGCCTCGAGCGATGGGGCGTGCGTGAGCACGACGTCCAGGTCGCCCCGCGCCGCGGCGTGGAGGATCTGGCCGGACGGGGCCACGACGACGGCGACCGTGGTGGGGGGGGCGAGGGAGTCGAGCAGGGCGAGCGCGCCGGACTGCTCCACGGTGTGCGTCGTGCCCAGCCGCAGCGGGCGCTCGCCGCTGGTGCAGGCGACGAGCGCGGCGCACATTAGCGCCCCGGTCACAGCACGGAGTGTGGTCATGAGTCGGGTCGCGTTCCTCGTGGTGCTCGCGTTCGGTCCGTCGGTCCTTGCCGCCCAGCGCCTCGATCTCACGGTCGAGCAGATCATGCGCGGGCCCGATCTCGTCGGCACCGCGCCATCGAATGTGCGGTTCTCCGCCGACGGGCGCCACGTGTTCTTCCGGTGGCGCAGTCCCGGCGCGGACACCCTGGACCAGGACTACCGGGTGGCGGTGCGCGGCGGTGCGCCCGAGCGTCTGCCGCGGCGCGCGGTGGACACGATCGCGATGGTGGGCGTCTGGTCGTCGGACCGCACGCGTCAGGTCGTGGTGCTCGAGGGGGATGTGTACGTCGTCGATCGTGCGGGGCGCAAGCAGCGGCTGACGGAGACGCGGGCCGCGGAGTCCCGGCCCGCGTGGTCGGCGGACGGGCGGACCGTCTACTTCACGCGGGACGACAACGGCTGGGCGCTGGACCTCGCGGGGGGCCGGGTGCGCCAGCTGACCGACATCCGCAGGGGGGCGGCGCCCAAGCAGCCCGGCGAGGCGGCGGGGCAGAAAGCGTTCCTGCGCGACCAGCAGGCGGAGCTGTTCGACTTCATCCGGCGCCGGATCGCGCTCGAGCGGATGCGGGCCGACACCGACACGGTGCACACGCGCAAGCCGTTGTTTCTCGGCGAGCGGAGGAGCGTGGCGCGGCTCGACGTGTCGCCCGACGGGCGGTTCGTGCTGGCTCAGGTCACCGAGCGCGCGCGCGGCGACACGGTCGAGGGGCGGCGGGTGGTGATGCCCGTGTGGGTCACGCAGTCGGGCTACGTCGAGAGCGAGCAGGTCCGCACCAAGGTCGGCGACGCGCAGTCGCGGCAGCAGGCGGCGGTGATCGAGGTGGAGACGGGGACCGTCACCTGGGTCGAGCGGGACGCGGGAGGGGTGCAACGGGACACGGGAAACGTGCAACGGGAAACGGATGCGTTCGCGGTCGGCTTCTCGCCCACCGGGCGGCACGCGCTGGTGCGGGTTGTGACGCGGGACTACGAGGACGCGTGGCTGGTCGTGGTGGATCTGCCGTCGCTCGAGCGGCGCGAGGTGGCGCATATCCACGACGACGCGTGGCTGGGCGGGCCGCTCGGCTTCACGGCCGGGTGGCTAAAGGAGGGCGCGACCGTCTATTACGGGAGCGAGGCGACGGGGTACGCGCATCTCTACACGGTGCCGGCGTCCGGCGGTGCGCCGCGCGCGCTCACCTCGGGCGAGTGGGAGGTGCAGGACGCCGAGCTCTCCTCCGACGGCCGCACGTTCTATCTCCATACCAACGAAGGGGACTGGGGCCAGGTGCATTTCTGGGCGCTCGACGTGCGGACGGGCGAGCGGACGCGGCTCACCGCGGTCGAGGGGCGGCAGGACGTCGTCGTGTCGCCCGACGGCCGGACGCTCGCGGTGCTCCATTCCGCGGCCAACCACCCGCCGGAGCTGCATTTCCAGCGCGCCGCGGCCCGCGCCGCGATGCGGCGGATCACCGAAAGCACGACCGCGGCATTCCGCCGGTTCGGGTGGACCGTCCCGGAGATCGTGATGGTTCCCGCGCGCGACGGCGTCCCGGTGCCCGCGCGGATCTATCGCCCGCTCGGCGTTCCCTCCAACCGGGCGGCGGTGATCTTCGTACACGGCGCGGGCTACCTCCAGAACGTGCACCGGTGGTGGTCCAGCTACTATCGCGAGTACATGTTCCACCACCTGCTGGCGTCCCGGCGGTACACCGTACTCGATCTGGACTATCGCGGCAGTGCGGGGCATGGCCGTGACTGGCGGACGGCGATCTATCGCCACATGGGGAGCAAAGACCTGAGCGATCAGGTGGACGCCGCGCGCTGGCTGGTGCGCGAGCTGGGGATCGACTCGACGCGGATCGGCATCTACGGCGGCAGTTACGGTGGCTTCATCACGCTCATGGCGATGTTCACCGAGCCCGGCGTGTTCGCGGCGGGCGCCGCGTTGCGGCCGGTCACCGACTGGGCGCACTACAACCATCCCTACACCGCGCGGATTTTGAACGAGCCGCAGGGCGACACGCTCGCCTATCGCCGGTCGTCGCCGATGTATCACGCCGAGGGGTTGCGGGGGCGATTGTTGATTTGTCACGGGATGGTGGATGACAACGTGCATTTTCACGACACGGTGCGCCTGGTGCAGCGGCTGATCGAGCTGGGGAAGGAGGGGTGGGAGGTGGCGATCTATCCGGTGGAGCCGCACGGGTTTCGGCGGGCGGACAGTTGGACGGACGAGTACCGGAGAATCCTGAAACTCTTCGAGGACACGATAGGTGGCAGTAACGGAGGGAACCGCACAGGCAACGACTAGGCGGATAGACGGTCAGCGGCGGTGTGGGGGACTGTAGGCAGGCAACGCCTTCCTGTTCCCTGTCCCCTGTTCCCCATCTGGCCGTCTGTCCGCCTGCCTCCTACCCACTATCTTCCTAGCCTATCAGGGGCGGTAGCTCAGTTGGGAGAGCACCTGGTTTGCAACCAGGG
>JBOHSV010000148.1:0-2866 GCA_050921735.1 Gemmatimonadales bacterium
GCTCGGCTGTGGGAAGCCGGGGATCGCGGCATACGGAATGCGGATGGCGGATTGGACCTGGTCCGCCAGGGGCCCGAGGCCCGAGCCCAGGACGATCGCGACCGTAGGGCGCAGCCCATCGAGCCGGGCCCGCACCGCGTCAGCCGCGCGCCGCACCTCCCGGCTGGCCGGTTCCGCGTCGCTCATTCCGCAATCCGCAATCCGCAATCCGCAATCACACCAACATTCCCGCGATCGAGGCGCTCATGAACGCGGCGAGGTTGCCCGCGATCATGGCCCGCAATCCGAGCCGCGAGATATCGCCCCGGCGCTGCGGCGCGAGCCCGCCGATGCCGCCGATCTGGATCGCGATCGAGGAGAAGTTGGCGAAGCCGAGCAGGCAGTACGTCGTCATGATGGCCGCCTTGGGGCTCAGCACCAGGCCGGCGCTCATCTGCTGCGCGAAGTCCGCGTACGCGACGAATTCGTTGAGCACGGTCTTCACGCCGATGAACGAGCCGACGGTATCGGCATCGGCCGGCGGGACGCCCATCAGCACGGTCACGGGCCACAGCGCCTTGCCGAGCAGCCACTGCATGGTGACTTCGGGATGGCCGAAGAGTCCCCCGACCCAGCTCACGCCGAAGTTGAGCAGGGCGACGAGAGCCACGAAGGCCATGAGCATCGCCGCGACGTTGATCGCGAGCTGGACGCCGGTCGCGGCGCCCGAGGCCGCGGCGTCGATCACGTTCGCTTCCTGCCGTTCGACGACGACGTGCAGCGTATCGCGGGTTTCCGGGACGCCCGTTTCGGGCAGCAGCATCTTGGAGAGGATCAGGCCCGCGGGGGCGTTCATCACGCTGGCCGTCAGCAGGTGCCCCGCGATGTCGGGGAAGTAGCCCTTCAGCATTCCCACGTACGCGGCCATCACGCCGCCGGCGACGGTGGCGAAGCCGCCCACCATCACCGTGTTGAGCTCGGAGTTCGTCATCCGGCCGACGAACGGCTTGATCAGGAGCGGCGCTTCGGTCTGGCCCAGGAAGATGTTGCCCGCGGCCGACAGGGTCTCGGCGCCGGACGTCCTGAGCGTCTTCTGCATCACCCAGGCGATGCCCTGCACCACGCGCTGCATGACGCCCAGGTAGTAGAGCACGGTCATGAGCGACGAGAAGAAGATGATCGTGGGCAGGACGTTGAACGCGAAGAACGCGCCGATCTCGGCGACGCCGGTCGCACCGCCGCCCAACGGCACCTGGTTCCGCACCAGGTTGCCGAACACGAACCGGGCGCCCTCTTCCTGGAAGCCGAGCAGGCCGGTGATGACCCGATTGGCGAACGAGAACAGCCACTTCCCCGGCGTGGTCCACAACACCACCATCCCGAGCGCGATCTGCAGCCCGACGCCGGCGCCCACCATGCGCCAGTTGATGCGCCGGCGGTCGCGGGACATGGCGTAGGCGATCGCGAGCATGGTCGCGATGCCCACGAGCCCCATCAGGCGCTGCAACAGGGGCGTGTCGAGCCCGCCCCGCGCCTCCGCCAGCCGCTCCGCCGCCGTCTGCAGCAGCCACAGTCCGGTCATCCCAGGGCCTCCAGTTCGCTCTGGACGCGGGAGATCAGCGCCACCTTCTCGTAGTCCGGCAGAAACGCGCTCTCGTACGCGTTCAGCGCCACCCGGGCGAGCTGCTCCTTCGACAGGCCGAGCGCCGCATGCGCGAGATGGTACTCGTCGGTGAGCGACACGCCGTCGGTCAGCCGGCCGTCGGTATTGAGGGTGACGACCACCCCGTCCTCCAGGTAGCGGCGGAAGGGATGCTCGGTGGCGGCGGCGACGGTGTGCGTGTGCACGTTGCTCGAGATGCACATCTCGAGCGGGATCCGCCGCTCGATCACCCGGGCGAGCAGCTCGGGATCCTCGCCCAGCCGCGTGCCGTGCCCGATCCGCTGGGCCCCGCACTCGTGCAACGCCTGATGGATCGAGTCCGGGCCGTTCCCTTCGCCAGCGTGGCACGTGCAGGCCATGCCGTGCGCGGCCGCGTACTCGAATGCCGCGCGGTGCTCGCGGGCCGGATGCCCGCGCTCGGCGCCCGCGAGGTCGAACGCCACCACGCCCGCCGTACAGTAGTCCGCGGCCGCCCGCGCCAGCTCGAGCGACTGCTCGGCCGGCAGGGTGCGGATGCCGCAGACGATCACCCCGACCTTGGTGCCCGTCTCCGCCACCGCCCGGGTGATGCCCGCGAGGGGCGCCTCGATCGCCTGCGCCAGGGTCAGCGCGGGCCGGTGGAGCAGCGGCGAGTACCGCACCTCCACGTACCGCACGTTTTCGGCGGCCACATCGTGCACGAATTCGTACGCCACCCGCTCGAGCGCGGCGGCCGTCTGGAGCACCGACAGCGTGATTGTGTACTTCTCCAGGTACTCCTCGAGGCTGCGCGCGTCGCGCACCAGCATCGCCTGCGCGAGCGCCTCGGGCGTGTCGGCGGGCAGGCGCACGCCCTGGTCGCGCGCCAGCTCCAGCATCGTGGCCGGCCGCAGGGCGCCGTCGAGGTGCACGTGCAGCTCCGCCTTGGGCCAGCGTCGCAGCTGCTCCTTGGTGAGGCGCGGCGGCCCGCGCCGCGCCGTCACCACCACGCGGTATACCTCTCCCGCCTCCCGCACCGCGTCCCCCGGATCGAGCGTCCGGCCCACACCGTCCGTTACGTAGGCCGCCCCGCTCTCGATCATCGCCGCCAGGCCCCGGTCCCGCTCGCGCACCGCGTCCCAGACGGTGGCGCCGCGCGCGATCTCGACGGGGCGATCGTTCACAAACACCCGCAACGTCGCCATCACCGGGGCCCGCCGCAGGCGCCCGCCGGCCGGTCGAGCCGGGTCCGGCGCGCCGCCGCGC